>CAMYMY010000471.1 GCA_947259625.1 uncultured Kiloniellales bacterium
CTTCGACGAAGTCGTGCCCGGCCACACAGGCCTGGCTGAGGCGGTATTCCATGATCATGGCGTCCTCGAAGTCCAGCCCGGCGCCGTCGCGCAGCTGTCGGAAGGTGACCTTGAGGCTGGTCGGCGAGCACCTCCGCAGGGCCGCTAGCGTCGCCTCGGCCCAGGCGCCGCTCTCGGCCTCGAGCGCGGCCACGACCGCCTCGACCGAACCACCGGAAAAGCAGCGGTCGATCGCCGTCCTCTGTGCGGCCAAGGGCGGGGCGCCGGGCGCGGACGCAAAGGCCGCGATCACGTCGCTCGCCATGGCCCGGGCGTCGCCCGACCAGTCGGCGGCCGCCAGCGCGTCCACCAGGGCCGGCAGCCTGGCGCTCTCGACGTAGTGCGTGGCGATGCCCGCATAGAGGCAGTCGGCCGCCTGGAGCCGCGCGCCGGTCAGACCGAGATAGAGGCCCAGCGCGCCCGGCAGGCGCGGCAGGACGTAGGAGCTGCCGACGTCGGGAAACAGGCCGATCGACGTCTCGGGCATGGCGAAGAGCGTGCTCTCGGTGGCCACCCTGTGGCTGCCGTGCAGCGAGATGCCGACCCCACCGCCCATGACGATGCCGTCGATCAGCGCGATGGTGGGCTTGGGGTAACGGAACAGGTCGCGGTTGAGCGTGTATTCCACGCGGAACAGCTCGGCCGCCAGCTTGCGGTCGCCGCGGGCCGAGTCGTAGACCGCGACCACGTCGCCACCCGCGCAGAAGGCCCGTTCGCCCGCGCCCGCGATGACCACGGCGGCGACCTCGGGATCGGCCGCCCAGACGGCAACCTGGACGGCTAGTCCACGGAACATGGAGAGCGTCAGCGCATTGAGCGTTCGCGGCCGGTTGAGCGTGACCAGCGCCAGCGCCCCACGCCTCTCGAACAGAAGCTCGGCCTTGCTGGCCGCGTTCATGCCACATTTCCCCCTACCGTGCCGTGGCGCGCGCCGGCGCGGAACCCGTCACCAACGATGAGGCTATTTAGCGTCCGGACGCCGGCACGTCATGGTTTTTCCCGGAGCCGAGCGCGGGCCGCTCGAGTTCTCTGGTGGCTCCGCCGATTGCCGTCGCCGAACCAGCTTTTGCGCCACGCCCGGGGGTAGCCCCCCAAACCAAACTTTGGATCACGGTCAGTCAGCAATGATTGCAATTACGCGAAACATTTATAATAAAAACACGAACCCAGTGTATAGCAGTCCTTTCGATATACACCTTTCGTAAACCTCAAATTGTTAATAGCCTTATGATAACTTGCCGTTATAGCAGTGCGCTATTCGCCGTGAGGGATGAGATCTAGCCGTGCGGATACTTCACATCGAAAACAACCCCGCCTCCGTGAAGGAGGTCGAGCTGATGCTTCAGGGAGTGGTCGACGAATACGAAACCACCGCCCTCGGAGAGTATGCGTTGCAGCTTGCGGGGCGCACGCCCTACGACCTCATCCTTCTGGACGTGATGCTGCCGGACATCGACGGCTATGAGGTCATAGGGCGCCTGCGCGCGGCGGGCGTGCGCACGCCCTACCTGATATTGTCGGGTCTTGTGGACCGGGAGAGTGAATTCGGCGCGTTGGCCTTCGGTCGCGGCGACTACCTCGCCAAGCCGTTCACCAAGGACGAGTTGCTCGACTGCGTGAAGGCCGCGATCGCGCATTCGAACTTGACCGAACCGGCGGTTCTGGAGGATGACCCGCCGTGCCAAGCGGCACCGCAAAATGTCGACAGCGAGCGCAGAAAACACCGGCGGTTCCGGACCATCAAGTCCGCAAGGATAGATTTCGCACAGGGCATCGACTGCAAGATTCTGAACATGTCTCACGGCGGCGCCGCGATACGGCTTCCCGACGATGAGCTCGATCTCCCGCCGAGTTTCCTGTTGGAGCTCGACTGCGGCACGGTGCATACGTGCGCGATCCGCTGGAGGGTGCGGGATCGGATCGGGGTGAAATTCCTCGGACGAAGCTGGTAATACCAGGGCCCGAGAGGCTTTGGGCGGCGCCGGATCGGCCGGCTCCTCCTCGACCCTCGGCAAGGCATCCGGCAACGCGGCGCAAGCATCGGTAGATTGTTTCCCGTATTCGCGCTAGGCTTTTCCATAAAGTGCCCCTAGGCCTCTCACGAGCGCCGCGGGGGTGGGCGTTCGAGCAGTCTAAGGATCGGGTGCTGACCATGGTGGACGTTGACAAGATCAAGAAACAACTTGAGCAGCGGGTGGAAATCCTCAGTGCGCGGATCGAGGACATAAAGGGCGAGCTGCGGTCGCGCCCCAGTCCCGATTTCGAGGAGCAAGCCACCGAGGGCGAGGCGGACGAGGTGCTCGAAGGTTTGGAAAATTCGGGTCTATCGGAAATCGCACAGATCCGCGCGGCGCTGGACCGCATGAAGACCGGCGTCTACGGCGAGTGCATGACCTGCGGCGAGCCAATCGGCGAGAAGCGGCTGGAAGCGATCCCGCACACCACGCAGTGCATCAAGTGCGCATCACTGGCGGACTGACCTGACCGGACGCGGCGGCCAAAGGCGCACCTCGGCTCGGCGTGCACAGGCGCGGTCCGAAGAGTTCGTGCCAACTTTCAACGTGATCCGGTCGGTCGCCGGGATCGATCAGATAACATGTCGCCCAATTCCTTATTCGCGCCGCCCCGATACGCCCCGCCGAACGGCCCCGGACAGGCTGTGACCGATTGAGCGAGGAGGCCCTCATGACCGTCTTGAAACTGCACGCCGAGCCCTTGCGGGACGACTGGCTCGATGCCTATGGGCACTTGAACGAGGCCTACTATCTGGTTCCCTTCAGCAACGCCTCCTGGGCGCTTCAGGACCACTTCGGGATCGGCGTCGACTATTTCGAGCGTACCGGCGGGGCCATCTATACGGTCGAGACCCACCTGCGCTACCTGAAGGAAGTGCGC
>CAMYMY010000472.1 GCA_947259625.1 uncultured Kiloniellales bacterium
AACGGGCTGATAGCGTTGTCAGTCATGGGTCTGCTCCCTGTGTTGAGGTCATGGTTGGGGAACCACAATCTCAACACGGGACGGACCCAACCCGTTACCGCACAGACCGCGCCGCCTGCCGCCCCAAGCTTCCGCGAGAGCGGTCTAGTCCGGTGGCTAGGAAGAGCCTATCTGAGATGCCGCCGGCCGCGACAGCAATATAGCCGATAGCTGAAGTACGAGCCTGAAGGTCAGCTTTCGACGGGTTCCTTCTGCTCGACCCCTGACAGCCGACCCGTCCCGGGCGAGTAGGCAGAGCCGGAGTTAACCCATTCCGGAAGTCGGTCCTCTTGGTCCGCCAAGCGTTTGGGACATCTGCTCGGCGGGAACAGACGTTCGGGCAGAAACCAACCAATCTCAAAGTCATGAAGGTCATTCGAGTTCCGCCGGCGACGCAGGCCTCGCGAGGCTGGTGGCGGTTCGATCGCGGGCGCGCCGGCTGGCAATGATCGCAATCTCAGTCGAGGCAGGGCAGGAGAAAGTCGCCATCAGGCGCCAGTTGGCCGCAGCCTACGACCGGCGCTTGCATCCTTGACGAATGCGACGACGAAACCCCGAGGGCGTCTCCCCGGTCCAACGCTGGAAGGCACGCGTGAAGTTCGCGGGATCGGCGTAGCCCAGGGCGGAAGCGATCTCGGCCAGGCTCGTTTCGGACCATTCCAACAGGCGGCAGGCCGTCTCAAGGCGGACCTCGTCGAGCAGCTGGCTGTAGGTGAGGCCGAAATCCAGGAAGCGCCGCTGCAGGGTGCGAACACTCATGTCGGCTGCCTCGGCGGCTTGGGCGATGGTCGGATGGCCTTTGGCAAGCGACGCGGCGGTCGAGCGCCGGACGAGCGTCGCCAGGTCACAATCGGCGCGCGAAGGGCATAGTCCACGCACGATCTTATTCCGCTGTTTTGTGGTCATCAAACCCTCGGGAGGATGAGGTGGAGATGAAAAGCCGCCTTCAGGTCCAAACCAGAAACGGCGAACGGGAGCGGCCTGGCAGCGGATTGGAGATAGGTTCAAAATCCAAATTCGCATTGATATTTCCCGCCAAAATCTTGATATTCGGGGTCAATGCCGCAATCTGGCGTTTGGTTGCACAGTCGCACCGAAACCTTGTCCGCGCAGCTCGCTGCGATTCGGTGCGGTCAGGAGGGCACGATGGCGGATTTACCCATGATTGATGCGCGCTGGGCCTGCCTTATGGTCGAGCGGCTGAAGGAGGAACGGACTCCTATCGATCCTATCCTAAAGAAAGCCGGTCTCACGAGAAAACAGGTGAGCGATCCAGATGCGCGGATCCCGCACCAAAAGCATGCTGCCCTCTTGTCGCTGGCTTCGGAGGCCACGGGCGATGGCTGTTTTGGTTTACGCCTGACTACGTCCATAGCTCCCAAGCAAGCGGGCGTGCTGGGGTACGTTCTTCTAAACTCTGCGACCCTTGGAGACGCATTGGCGAATCTTGTGCGCTATTTCCGTGTTCTGACCGACGCTCTGGAATTCGACCTCAAGGTTGGCAAGAAGAAAGTCGTGATGGTTAACCGGATTACCGACCCGCTTGTTGTGGACCAACGACAGGTCGTCGAATGTGAGCTGGGTCTTCTCTATCGCTTCTGCCAACTGATCACCGGCCGGGACCTCCGTCTTAGCTGGGTGGAATTTCAGCATGCCAAGCCCAAGGAAGCTCGAACTGTCAGACAGGTTTTTGGCGCTCCTGTCCGCTATCGGCAGGACAGAAGCGCGGTGGTCTTCGAAGCGGTGCTCTTGGAACGCCCCATAGAGACGGCGGACAACGAGTTGCTGAAAATCCTGAAGCATCACTGTCAGCTGATTCTGGGCGCTCGCCCAAAAGCCGACGACTTTGCTTTCAAAGTTCAGCAGTTCGTCACAAACCTATTGCCGTCTGGCCAACCCAAGATTGACGCTGTCGCTCGGGAATTTGGAATGAGCTCTCGCACTTTGACGCGGCGGCTGGCGGAATTCGGACTCACCTACACAGGCCTATTGAATGAGGTGCGCCGGAAGCTGGCGCTTCAGTATTTGAAAGACAGACGGATCAGCGTAAAGCACGTTGCCTATCTGCTCGGGTACTCCGATGTCTCAGCGTTCTATCATGCTTTCCAACGTTGGACCGGCTCAAGTCCCGTTCAACAACGGCTGGAAAACTGAGCCATCGCCACTGGACGGTACGGCAAGACAAGGAGTTCTTCACTGCGCGCCCAAGTGGAGTCGTGGAGAGGCGCGGTGGCTTGGGCCGTTCAGCATCGCTCCATTTCCTCTTCCCGCGCATCGAACCGGACGTGCCGATTTCCGACATCCGGCTCTCCGAACAATTTCATCTCAAGGCATGGAGGTCAGTTTGAAGCCCCCTGAGACTTCTTGCGCAAACCCTGAGGTCTCCTTGGCTAGCCCTTACCGTTCCGCCGCCCGGCCCAGGAGGTCTGCTCTACCCCGATCACCCGAAGTCCATGCCTCGACCCCCCGCTTTCTTGGGCCGGCTCCTTCGGCTTTACCCCTGGCAGCTGACCATCGTCGGTCAAGGCCTGAACGGGGAAAGCGATCCGAAGGCGGACCCGATCAATACCTAGGTTTCGCTCCAGACGGCGAGCTCGTAGCCGTCGGGGTCCGTGAAATGGAAGCGGCGGCCACCGGGAAACTCGAAAATCGGTCTGACGATCTTGCCTCCGGCGGCTTCGATCCGGCCCCGGATCTCCGTCAAATCGGCGCCGTAGAGAACCACGAGAGGTCCGCCCGGCCGCACGGGTCCAGTCGCGTCGAACCCGCCCTTCATATGGCCGTCCGAGAACTCGCAGTAGTCCGGTCCATAGTCGGTAAAGGTCCAGCCGAACGCCGTTCCATAGAAGGCCTTCGATCGGGCGATGTCGGCGACAGTGAACTCGATGTAATC
>CAMYMY010000473.1 GCA_947259625.1 uncultured Kiloniellales bacterium
ACGGCCTCGCGGTCCTCGCGCAGCTCACGCCGGGACCGGTCTTCCTCTGCGTCGATGCGGGTGCGGAGATCCCTGGCGGAGACTCCGGCCGGGTTGAGACCGCGCGCTTCGCTGGGCCTCACCCGTCGGGCCTGGCGGGCACCCACATCCATTTTCTGGACCCGGTGGGTGCCGGCAAGACGGTTTGGCACCTGGGCTATCAGGACGTGATCGCAATCGGCCGGCTGTTCACGACCGGGCGGCTTTGGGTCGAGCGGGTCGTCGCCCTGGCCGGCCCCATGGTGCTTCGGCCGCGGCTGATCCGCACCCGGCTGGGCGCGAACCTGGACGACCTGGTGGCCGGCGAATTGCGCGAAGGGCCCTGCCGCGTCGTTTCCGGCTCGCTGCTCTCCGGGCGCCGGGCGGCCGGGCCCGAGGCCTATCTCGGCCGTTACGACACCCAGGTCTCGGTCCTCGCCGAGGCGGGCCGCGGCGAGGCGCGCCGGCCGTCCACCGCGCTTAACGGCGAGCCCACGGCCATGGTGCCGCTCGGCGGCTTCGAGCGGGTCGTGCCGCTCGACATCCTGCCAACCCAGCTGCTGCGCGCGCTGCTGGTCGGCGACATCGACATGGCCCGGGCGCTCGGCTGCCTCGAGCTCGACGAGGAGGACCTCGCGCTCTGCAGCTATCTCTGCCCCAGCAAGATCGACTACGGCCCCCTGCTGCGGGCCTGTCTCGCCGAGATCGAGAAGGAAGCATGACAGCCGGCCCGAACAGCCTGCCATTCCATGGCGCACCGCCCCGGCCGCCCGCGGTCACCCGAGGTGCGCCGCACCTGCGCGCCGCCATGAGCCTGCGCCGGGCTCTCGGCATCGTCGTGCTGGCGCTGACGCCCTGCCTCGTCATGGCGCTCTACAACAGCGGTTATCAGGCGAACCTCGCCATGGCGCGGCTCGGCCTGACCGCCGCTCCGGGCTGGCGCGGGGACGTCCTGGGCGCTCTCGGCATCGGCCACGATCCCGCGAGCCTCTGGGACTCCGTCTTGCACGGCGCGCTCTATCTGCTGCCGATCCTGGCGGTGAGCCTGGCCGTGGGCGCCTTCTGGGAGCGGCTTTTCGCCACCCTGCGCCGGCGCCCGCTGCGCGACGGGCTGATCGTCACGGCGCTGGTGTTCACCCTGGTCCTGCCGCCTGCGGCGCCGCTCTGGCAGGTCGCGCTCGGCATGTCCTTCGGCGTCGTCATCGGCAAGGAGATCTTCGGCGGCACGGGCAAGAACGTTCTCAACCCGGCCCTGGTCGGGCTCGCGTTCCTCTACTTCGGCTACCCGACCGAGATGGCGGGCCATCCGCTCTGGACCGAGGTCGCCGGCTACCGGGGTTCGGCGGTCTTCGGCGCGGTCGCGGCCGGCGGCATGGAGGCCCTGGCGCAGGCCGGCGTCACCTGGTGGCGCTCGTTCCTCGGCCTGACCCAGGGCACGCTGGGCGAGACCTCCACGCTCGCCTGCTTGCTGGGCGGGACGGTCTTGATCGCGACGCGGGTCGCCTCCTGGCGCATCGTGGCCGGGGTATTGCTCGGCATGATCGGCGCCGCGCTGGCGTTCAATGCGCTCGGCGGCGGGACCAGCCCGATCTTCGCCCTGCCGTGGTACTGGCACCTGACCCTGGGCGGCTTCGCCTTCGGCATGGTCTTCCTGGCCACCGATCCGGTGAGTGCCGCGATGACCGACACCGGCCGCTGGGTCTACGGTCTGCTGATCGGCTTCGTGACGGTGCTGGTCCGGGTCGCCAATCCGGTCCACCCGGACGGCGTCATGCTCGCGGTTCTCTTCGCCAACATCTCCGCCCCCCTGATCGACTACCTGGTCGTCTGGGCGAACATCCGGCGGAGGGCGCGCCGCGATGCCTAGCGAAGGGAAGAGGGGCGGCCCCGGACTGCTGCGCAGACTGCGCGACCTGCCGAACGATAGCCCGGCCAAGACGATCCTGGTCGCGCTGGCCGTCTGCCTGGTCTGCTCCGCCGTGGTCGCCGGCACGGCGGTGTTGCTGAGGCCGCTGCAGCTCGCCAACCAGGAGCAGGAGCGCCAGCGGCACATCCTGGAGATTGTCGAGCGCCTGCCGGGCATCGCCGAGCTCTTCGAGACCGCGGCGGTCCGCCAGGTCGAGGCCCAGGTGGTCGAGCTGGCCACCGGCGCCACCGTGCGCGCGATCGATCCGGCCAAATACGATCAGCGTAAGGCGGCCAAGGACCCGCGGACGAGCGTGGCGATCCCGCCCGAGCGCGACATAGCCGGGCTCAAGCGGCGCGCGCGCTACGCCACGGTCTTCCTGGTCCGGAAGGACGACGAGATCGCCTTGATCATCCTGCCCGTGCACGGGGCCGGCTATGCGTCCACGCTCTACGGCTACCTCGCCCTCGAGGGCGATGCGAACACGGTCGTCGCGCTCAGCTTCTTCGAGCACGCCGAAACGCCGGGCCTGGGGGCCGGGGTGGACGACCTCGCGTGGCGCGACCAGTGGCAGAGCAAGCAGGTCCGGGACGAGGCGGGCCGGCTGCGGGTCGCCGTGGCCGAGGGCCGGGTCGATCCGGCGGACCCGGCGGCCCTCTACCAGGTCGACGGCCTGTCCGGCGCCACGCGGACCGGCCAGGGCGTGACCAGCCTCCTGCGCTTCTGGCTGGGCGAGGACGGCTTTGGCCCGTTCCTGCGCAAGATCCACGCACTACGGGAGTAATACCAATGATCATAGATAATGACGCATTTCACCGAGGCGATTTTGGCCGCCAGCAAGGCGCGCGTTGCGCCGTTGTGCGCGTACAACAAGCAGCGCGCAACGCGGCTGGCGGCCAAAAGCCCCCGGCCCTTCGGGTGGGGCGTATCGGGGCGCCGGGTGCGTTGCGGCGCTTGCCCGATGCGCGTGCATCGCGCTGCACGCCGCGCCTGCCC
>CAMYMY010000474.1 GCA_947259625.1 uncultured Kiloniellales bacterium
ATCCGTAACGGGAACTGTAGCCGGATACGTTGGTATCTATCTGACAATCAACGCGGTTCTCGGGACGATACTGAACGCTCACGTCTTCACGCTCACGATGATGTTTGCGTCCGTTCTCTCGCTGTTCGTCGTCCCGCACCTGTCCGCGCGCCTTTTCCACCGCCGTCCTTCCGCCACGGTCTCTCGACGGGGCTTGTGAGTCGGGCGCCTAAGCGGTCAAAATCGAACGGGACGAATCGCGGGCGGCCGCCCACCTCTGGGCGGCGCGTCTTCGCGCAAGAGGAGACGGGCCATGGCGGACCATATGGATCGAAACCTGGCGTTGGAGGCGGTGCGCGTGACCGAGATGGCGGCGCTGGCGGCCTCGCGGCTGATGGGCCGCGGCGACGAGATGGCGGCCGACCGGGCGGCGGTCAACGCCATGCGCGAGGCGCTGAACGGCCTGGCGATCGAGGGCACGGTGCGCATCGGCGAGGGCGAGCGCGACGAGGCGCCGATGCTCTATATCGGCGAGAAGGTCGGCGCCGGCGGGCCCAAGATCGACATCGCGCTCGACCCGCTCGAGGGCACCACGATCACCGCGAAAGGCGGGCAGAACGCGCTGGCGGTCATGGCCATGGCCGAGGAGGGCGGGTTTTTGCACGCGCCCGACACCTACATGGACAAGATCGCGGTGGGCGGCGGCCTGCCCGACGACGTGGTCGACCTGGACGCGGCGCCGGCGGCCAACCTGAAGAACCTGGCCGCGGCCAAGCGCCTCGAGGTCGGCGATCTGGTCGTGTGCATCCTCGACCGGCCGCGCCATAGCGAGCTGATCGCCAAGGTACGCGAGGCCGGCGCGCGGATCATGCTGATCAGCGACGGCGACGTCTCCGGCGTGATCGCGACCAGCCGGGCGGACAGCGGCGTCGACCTCTACTGGGGCGTCGGCGGCGCGCCCGAGGGCGTGCTCGCGGCCGCCGCGTTGCGCTGCATCGGCGGGCAGTTCCAGGGCCGCCTGGTGTTCCGCACCGACGACGAGCGCGCCCGCGCCCAGCGCTGCGGCGTCACCGAGTTCGACCGCAAGTACAGCCTGCACGATCTGGCCGGCGGCGAGGTCATGTTCGCGGCGACCGGGGTGACCGACGGTTCCATGCTGAAGGGCGTGCGCCGCCATCAGGGCGGCGCCACGACCCAGTCCATGGTCATGCGTTCCAACACCGGCACGGTGCGCATCATCGACGCCCGGCACAACTTCGAACGCAAGACCTGGTCCGACGGGCCCGGGGCCTAGCGCGGCGCGCTGGGGCGGTTCAGGCGGCCGGCGGGGCGAGGCGCGCTTCCAGGGGCTCGGCGCGGACCTGCCAGCGGCGCTCGCGTTCCTTGTATTCCGAGGCCTCGAGGATGTCGGTGACGACCCGGGCCAGGCGCTCGTCCTCGGCGATCACCACGTCGAGGAAATGCCGGCGCTCTTCGGGCGTCAGGTCCGGATAGTAGCGCAGGATATCGGCCGAGGAGCGGATCGAGGTCAGCGGCGTCCTCCGGCCGCTGGCCACCAGGGCCAGGAAATCGTCGTCCGGCGCCGCCTGAAGCGAGCCGGGCAGCCATCCGCGCCACCGCCTCGGCGCGCAGCCGCCGCCCGCGCCGCAGGTAGTGGGCGAGGAGCGCCGGCGTGATTCGCACGGCCTCGGGCCGGCAGGCCACGGCCGCCGCGCGGTCGAGCCAATCGCTTTCGTGCTCGTTATAGGGCCACATGTAAGACCTCCGTTGCGTCGAACGCCCTGCTCTTGGTGCCCGGGATCTGCGCCGTCCCGTTATGTTGCACTGCATATAGCATCATAGTATTGCGATATCGTTACTTTCGAAGCCGATTGATGCGGCGCACAACGCCTGCGACCGGCCGCCGCGAGCCCCCGTCCCGGCCCGCCGACGCCCGGCGAGGGGCGTGAGCAAACGAGCCCATGCACAGTAAAAGGTCGTTCGATTTCAAGGGGTTAGGATGCCTTGGCGGGCGGGCCCCAGGCCGTAAGTTATTGAAAAATAAACATATTTTATCACAGAGGCACAGACGTTCGCAGGAACCAAACGCTGAACCACGAAGACACAAAGGCACAAAGACACAGAGCCCCTTTTCTGTCGTCACCGGGCTGTGACCCGGTGATCCAGGGCGAAAAATAGGGACTGTCCCCATTTTCCGGCTCACGGCTGCACGCGTATCAGTTCGAGGGGGCCGTAGGCCGGGAAATCGAGCAGCATGGTATCCGGGTCCTTGATGAAAGCCGTCATGTCGATCCCCGGTTCTCCCGTCGTGTCCGTAAACACGATGCCGTAACCTTCACCGCGCTCGCTCCGTTCGAGCTTCCGGTAGCTGACTGCCGTCCTGCTTCCCGGCTCCGCCTGTATTCCGGAGGGGTCGATCAGGGTGAATGTGATGGTCGTGGCCGTGAACTCCCAAACCATCTTGGCGCCATTCGGGCGGCTCTGCTCCCATGTTCCAAGAAGCGGGTTCGCGTCTTCGCCGGTCTGCGCGGAAACCTGCGTGGCCGCGAACACGCCGATCGAGACGAGCACGATACCGAGGAAGCTCAACGTCCTTACGAAGCGAACGCGGTTCTTCCGTGACAGGTCCACGCCCGCAAGGCGAAGCCAGGACCAGGACCAATGAGATTCCTTGTACCGTTCGCAGTATCTGTCGGCCCAGCCGCCCCAAACGCTCATCGCCCAGAGCAGGATCGCGGCGGCGGACAAGGCCGACATGACGATGTATTCGCTCGTGCCCATCTGTGGCTCCATGCCGGCGACTACATCTCCTTCATTTCCGCGACTTCAAGTGTGCCGCCGAGCTCGAGGAACGGGCATTCCTTGGCCATTTCGAGAGCGGCATCGATGCTGTCGGCCTTCACGACGGAAAACCCCGACATGGGGTCCGACCCGCCATCGTCCGATACGCCGGAAGCGCTCACGATCCTGGACTTCCCCAAGGGCGTGCCGGGGTTGACCACGGCATCGCCAAGGCCGCCGATCCAGGCCTTCCATTTCGCCATATGCTCGGCACCCTCTTCGGGGGTCTCGGGCTTTCTCCCGCCGTGATAGGCAATGATATAGTTCGACATGAGAATATCTCCTGCTTGGCGATTTCCGTGGGTATAGCGCTCGCATATCGGCAGTGACGATAGCCAAGCCGTATTGTGGGATACGGCATTTTCCTCGTCGGCCAGGCCCGAATGAGAATAGCGGGATTTCAAGAGCTGCGGCATGGAAAACGGTTGTGTGCCTGGAGGTTGTGTAGGAGGGCCGAGGTAACGCCCGTCTCCGCCGGCCGCGGCTGCCGGCTCATGTCCGCCGTCTTGCGTCTCACCCAGGTGGCTAACGCGACGCGTGTTCCATCCCAGGCTGCCAAAACCGCGATCAACGGCAAGACGCTTCCGATCGCTGCCGGGACTTGTTAGCGTGTTCGTCGTTTGGGCGTAGCGTCCGGGGGAATTTCCGTTGATGTCGGCAGCTCGGCAATGAAGATTTCGCACCGCCGTTTCGGCGCCGGGCGGCATGGCTTCGGACCCTTCCTCACCTGGACGACGGAGACGCTTGCGGACAGGCGGCTGCTGCTGCGAACCTCGCGGCGCGAGCGCAAGGGCCTCGCGTCGCTGGCCGTTGCGTCGCCCGACGTTCAGCCCCGCGAGGCGGCGCGCGAAATCCGCTACCACTGGTTTCGCTTTTGGGCGCCGCGCCGGATCGGCTGGTGGATCGCCGTCCTGTTCATGATCGGCTCGGCGCTGTTCGCGATCGGCGGCGCCAAGGGGACCTGGCCCGAGGCGCCCGTCATGCGTTGGCTCGATCCAGGCCTCGTCGGCTGGATCTTTTTCGTCGGGTCGCTGTTCTTTACCGCGCTGGTGGCGTTTCCTCGGGTGGCGTCCGCGCAACCTCGGCTACCTGGCGGCCACGGTTCAGCTGGCCGGTACGGTCCTGTTCAACGTCAACACCGCCGACGCCCTGATCGCCGGCCTCGGGTGGGCGGGCGAGGACATACTCGTGTGGACGCCCGACATGCTGGGGTCGGTCTGCTTCCTGGTCGCCAGCCACGCGGCCCTGATGGAGGTCTCGCACCATGTCTGGTCATGGCAGCCGCGGGTCCTGTCGTGGAACATCACGACGATCAACATGCTCGGCTCGGTGTTGTTCATGGTTTCCGCGGTCGCCAGCTTCGTCGAGCCCGGCCCGGCCCTCGCCGCGCCGTGGCTGGCGAACTTCGGCACCTTCGCCGGCGCGCTCTGCTTCCTCGCCGGGGCCTACCTGTTGATACCGGAGTTGTTCGAGACGCAGGCCGCACCGCCGAACACCTACGCGCAAGCGTCATAGTGCGTTCCGGGGACCGTGGCCTGCACTCTTTTCAACAGGCCCGCCGTCACTGGACCTCGGCGATCGGTCACGACCAAGGCGTCTCGATCGTCGGCACGCAGGGGGAGAGAAGCGGGTCCGGGTGCTCGTCGAAGCCTCCGCGGGCAAGGCGCCAGGCCCGGAAGGCGTTGCTGTAGTCCGCCTCGGCGCCGAGGTCGTTAATCAAGGACTTGAACCACAGAGACGCAGAGGGCACCGAGGAACCAAACGCTGAACCACGAAGACACAAAGGCACAAAGCTTTGGTTTGCGCGCTGTGCGCGCGAAAAAACGGTTCCTTTGCTTGGTGGTCTTCGTGTCTTGGTGCCTTGGTGGTCCGGTGGGTTCTTTCTCTGCGTCTCTGTGGTGACACGTCTCTGTTCCTGTCGTCCGCCTCGCCGCCCCGGCCGTCCTCGTCGTCGCGCAGGTAGAGCAGCCCGCAGGAGGCCGGGAGGTTCCGGACGGCCCAGCGGAAAAGCTCGAAGAGCGGCGCGTAGCAGCGGTTGCGCAGCCCGTGTTCGGCGAGGGTGCGAAGGCCGTTGCCGGCCCGGCGCACCTCGAAGACGGAGAGGCCGCCGCCGACCTTCGCGATCTCCCGCCGCAGGGCCCTCTCGGCCGCGTCCAGGCGCCCTTCCATAACGGCCGTGTCGGGATCGTCATGGTCGTCCGCGCAGAGCGACAACGGCCTTGGCAGTGAATTCGGCGCCGATGTCCGAGCGGATGCGATCCGGTGGGCCCTGTCGGACAAGGGAGAACGCGCTCGGATGACGCGCTTCTTGTTAAGACTTTGTACACGGGTTCAAGGTTATTCCCGGGCGTTATGAGAGACCCCTACGTGAGAATCCTGGAAGAGCGGACCTGGTTCAATTTTGCCGGAAGACGGACCGTCGACCGCCTGCTTGCGGAACAAATGGAAATTGGTTCCGAGTTATCCTTCGATGTGTATCAGGATCCCCAAAGGGACTATCAATTTTTGGGTAGATCACCCTTTTGGAGCTCGCATGAAGTCTATCGCGCGGACACGAAGGAATCGAAGATCAGTGCCACGTTGAGAAGACTGCGAAAACCGGACGAGGCGGCTTTCGAAAACGTGCAGGAATATCTGGAGCAAAGGATCAACGGACTCCATCCCGTAAGCGGATTTGAGTATTATGCGCTGTGGGAACTCATGGGCCTGCAAAAGAATTTTACCCGAGAACGCGCGCGGCATCTGGCGAGCATTATGGAAATGAATCTGTTTTCCTATGGAATTACCAAGGACGACCGGTTACCTCCAAAAGTCAGAAACGGTTATTTGTTCAATCTGCATTTCCACATCGATGATCATTTCGACCCGCCGAGCAAGATAGACCTTGCAGGCAGTTATGGAAGGCCGATGTACGTTGGCGCCTATTCCTCGAGCTGCAGCAAAACAAGGATTTACATGTGCCATCGCGGAGAGAGCCACATCGTGGGCGATATCCCCAATGATCCGGCATTGGCGATAAAGGCCGGTGCCTTGCTTGACGGACCCGAAATCGAAGCCGACTACAACAACGACAGCCTGCATATCGTCGTCAGGAGCGGCCAGCCGCTGGGCGCCGTTCACCTGTTCGGTTGTCATGGCGGCACGCTCGAGCAAATCTGGAGTCTTACGGGCCGGACGATAGAGGAAAGCAGAAAGAACCATTTAAGCCATTACGAGGAAATCGATGGGGGCTTCGTCGCCCAATCAAGCGTACCGGTAGAATCCGAGATGTTTACGCTCTATGCCTTCAACGCGAACAACCTCGGCAAAGCCGTTGCGCTCCCCAATTATTGTGATCTTCCGTCGGGCGATAGCGCTCTTGCTCCCTCCGTTGCATGACATGGCCGGAGCTCCGGGGACAGCGCAACGATCGCGTTCTGCCGGGAAATTTCGGACGACGAGATAGTCGGACCGTCACCGGAACTCGCGAAACCGCGTGAACCTGCCGTCCATCAAAGTCGGACTCGGATGAGAGCCTTCAGCCCTTTGCAACGATCCTGAGGGCTACGTAGGGGACCAGGTTGAAGACCAGGATGGCGATCTTGTACAGGCCGAGGAACAGGTAAAGGATCGCGTTGAAGGTTTCCGGGGCCACGGAGAACCATTTGCCGTGCGTCTGGTAGACGAAATCCGTGCCCCCGATGGCGAAGGCCGCGAACGAGACGATCAACAATGCGCCGTTGACGATCGTGCACCACAGGAAGAAACTCGTCAGCTTCCGGATATCCATGATCTGCCTCTCTTGACTATCCGTGGCCGGCAGGTGCCGGCGCCGATGCGATGGCCCCGCGAAAGAACAGGCCGCCGCCGAAGCGGGGCAGGCGGCCCCGGCAACCTCTTCGGAACATCCATAGGCGTC
>CAMYMY010000475.1 GCA_947259625.1 uncultured Kiloniellales bacterium
ATCTGGCCGAACCAAAAGAAGGCGCTCGGCATCGTCGAAGTCGACGCCGCGGCCAAGGCCGCGGCGGCGCGCACGGCCATGCTCTTCTCGCGCACCAACACCCTGCTGTCGTTCCCCATGCTGTTCTCCATGGTCTCGGCGCAGAATCTGTACTGACGCTTGAACCGCGGAACGACGACCTGGGAAGGGGGCCTCGGCCCCCTTCTTTCTTTGCCGGGCAGAACTCGTCAGTCGACAGCAATCAGGGCGGCGGCTACCCGGCGACCCTCGGCCAGAAGGACATGGTAGGTGCGGCAGGCCGCCCCGGTGTCCATGGGCTCGAGCACGGGCCCGGCCGCGCGCACCTGCTGGCGCAGGTCGGGCGTGATGAACGCTAGCCGGGCGCCGCAGCCGAGCAGCAGCAGCTCGATCGCGCCGCCCTCGGCCAAGATCGGCTCCAGGCTCTCCAGAGTCAGCTCCCCGATGTCGGCGACCGCCCAGCCCACCGTGCGCTCGGGCAATACCAGGATCGAGCCCCGATAGGCCGTGCCGCTCACCTTGAAGCCGCCGTCGCCGTAAGCCTCGACGAGCTGACGGCCGGCCGGTATCTCAGGTGTGACGTCGGTCATCTGCCGACTCCGGGTCAGGCGCCCTCTTCCTCGACGGCGAGGGCCTGCGGGCGCAGCTGGAACTTGGACAGCAGCGGCACGGCGAGCCCGATCGACGAGTAGGTGCCGATCACCACGCCCCAGATCAGGCCCATGGTGAAGCCGCGGATCACTTGGCCGCCGAACACGAACAGCGCGATCAGGGCCAGCAGCGTGGTCAGGCTGGTCAGCATCGTGCGTGTCAGGGTGCGGTTGATCGCCATGTCGAGCACGTCGTGCATGGTGCGCTTCTTGTACTTGCGCAGGGTCTCGCGCACCCGGTCGAACAGCACCACGGTGTCGTTGATGGAATAGCCGGCGATGGTCAGCACCGCCGCCAGGGTCGCCAGGTTGAACTCGACCTGGGTCAGCGCGTAGAAGCCGATCGTCGTGATCACGTCGTGCGCCAGGGCGATCAGGGCCGCCAGGGAGAACTGCCACTCGAAGCGGAACCAGATGTAGAACGCGATGCCGAGCAGCGACAGGACCGTGGCGAGCAGCCCGGCCTGCTTCAACTCGCCGCCGACCTTGGGGCCGACGAACTCGGTCCGCCGATAGTCCGCGACCTGCGCGCCGAGGGCCTCCTTGACCGCCGTGATGGCCGCCGCTTGCGCCGCCTCGTCGCCCTCCTGGCGTTCGATGTTGATCAGCACGTCGTCGGGCTCGCCGAAGGTCTGCAGGGTGACCTCGCCCAGGCCCAGGCCGCCCAGCCGTCCGCGCAGGTCCGACAGGTCGGCCGGCCCGTCGGTGCGAACCTCGATCAGGATGCCGCCGCGGAAGTCCACGCCGAAGTTGAGCCCGCGCCCGAAGAACAGCGCGATCGAGGCGGCGACGAGGACGATCGAGAAGATCATGAACAGCTTGCGCCGCGCCATGAACTCGAAGCGCGGTTCGATCGGAAGGAGTCGGATCAAGGCCATGGCCGCCCCCTCAGATCGGCAGGGTCTGCGGCCGGCGGCGGCGCAGCCAAGCCACGATGATCAGGCGGGTCACCATGATCGCCGTGAACAACGAGGTGATGATGCCGAACATCAGCGTCACGGCGAAGCCCTTGACCGGGCCGGTCCCGAAGAAGAACAACAGGACCGCCGCGATCAGGGTGGTCAGGTTCGAGTCGACGATCGTGGTCATGGCCCGCCGGTAGCCGACGTCGATGGCCGTGACCGGGCCGCGTCCCAGGCGCATCTCCTCGCGGATGCGCTCGAAGATCAGCACGTTGGCGTCCACCGCCATGCCGATCGTGAGCACGATGCCGGCGATGCCCGGGAGCGTCAGCGTCGCCTGCAGGCCGGACAGCGCGGCGGCGATCAGCACCAGGTTGGCGATCAGCGCGATGTCCGCGATCACCCCGAACAGACCATAGGTGAGCGCCATGAAGATCACGACGAAGATCAGGCCGAGCACGCTGGCAATCTCGCCAGCGCGGATCGAGTCCGCGCCCAGGCCGGGGCCGACGGTCCGCTCCTCGAGGATGACCAGCGGCGCCGGCAGCGCGCCGGCGCGCAGCAGCAAGGCCAGGTCCTGGACCTCCTGGACGGTGAACCGGCCGCTGATGATCCCGCTGCCGCCCAGAATCGGTTCGCGGATTACCGGCGCACTGATCACCTTGCCGTCGAGCACGATGGCGAAGAGCCGTCCGACGTTCTCCTGGGTCGCCCGCGCGAAGCGCCGGGCGCCGACCGAATCGAAGCGGAAGCTGACCACCGGCTGGCCGTCCTGGAAGGTCGCCTGGGCGTCGACGAGGCTCTCGCCGCTGACCATCACCCGCTTGCGCACCACATAGGCGTCGGTCGGGTTGCCCTCGGCGTCCGTCTCGTTCGACGGCACCACCTCGGCGCCGCGCGGCGTCGGGTCGATGCCGGGGGTCACGTTCTCCGAGACGAAGCGGAAGGTCAGCTTGGCCGTCTTGCCGAGGATCTCCTTCATGCGCTCGGGATCCTCCACGCCGGGCAGCTGGATCAGGATACGCTCCTGGCCCTGACGCTGGATGGTCGGCTCGCGCACGCCGGTCTCGTCGATCCGGATCCCGAGGATCTCCCTGGTCTGGTCCATCACGTTGTTGCGGAGCTGGGCGCTGGCCAGCTCGGTGAACTCGAGCTCGACCGCCCCGTCGTCCGATACGGAGACCAGGAACTCGTTGGTCAGGTCGCCGACGATCTCGCGCGCCCGGGACCGCGTTGCCGGATCTCGCAGGATGAAGGACACCCCCTTGGATCCGACCTTGAGATCGGTGTAGCCCATCTTCGCCTTGCGCAGCTCTCGGCGCAGGCTGTCGGCCAG
>CAMYMY010000476.1 GCA_947259625.1 uncultured Kiloniellales bacterium
GTCTCGACCCTGCTGTTCCAGCGCCTCGGCCTCGGCACCGTGCTCGGCTACATCGTCGCGGGCACGGTGATCGGGCCGGCCGGCCTGGGGCTGGTCAGCGAGGGCGAGACGATCCACGCCCTGGCCGAGCTCGGCATAGTCTTCCTGCTGTTCACCGTTGGCCTTGAGCTGCCGGTCGAGCGCATCAAGCTGCTGTTCTGGCGGACCTTCGCGCTGGGCGCGGGGCAGATCCTGGCGACCGGGCTGGCGGTCGCCGGGATCGCGCTCTGGGCCGGTGCCGACGGCGCGGCCGCGGCGGTGATCGGCGGCGCGCTTGCGCTCTCCTCGACGGCGATCGTGCTCAGGATGCTGTCCGACCGGGGCGAGCTGACCACGCAGTTCGGGCGCAGCGCCTTCGGCGTGCTGCTGGTCCAGGACCTGGCGGTCGCGCCCTTCCTGGTCTGGGTGCTGGCGCTCGGCCAGACCGAGTTGCCGCTGCCGGCCGCCGTCGGCTTCGCGCTGCTCAAGATGCTGGTCGCCGTGGTCGTGATCCTCGGTTTGGGCCGGGTCGTGCTGCGGCACCTGGTCTGGCAGGTCGCCAGCCTGCGCGAGCCGGAGGTCTTCGCCGCGCTCACCCTCTTCGTCGCCCTGGCGACCGGCTGGCTCGCCCAGCTCGCGGGCCTCTCCATGGCCTTCGGCGCATTCCTCGCCGGCATGCTGCTGGCCGGCACCAACTACCGCCACCAGGTGGCCGCCGAGATCCAGCCGTTCCGCGGCCTGCTGCTCGGGCTGTTCTACATGACCATCGGCATGTCGGTCGACCTGGCGCTCGCGCTCGACCGGCCCGGGACCGTCGCCCTGCTCGCGGCTGCTCGGCTTCGCCTGGGCCCAGGCGCTGCATCTCGGGATGCTGCTCTCGCAGGGCGGCGAGTTCTCCGTCCTGCTGCTGGGCGCGGCGCTGGCCGTCGGCATCCTGGCCTCGGCCGACGGCCAGCTTCTCGTGCTCGTGGTCACGCTCAGCATGATGGCGACGCCGCTCTTGGCGCGCCTCGGGCGCGGCGTCGAGCAGCGGGCCGAGCGGTCGGGCGTGGTCCCGGTCGAAGCGGTCCCCGAGGCGACCAGGGCCCTGCGCGACCACGTGGTCATCGCCGGCTTCGGCCGGGTCGGCACGGCGGTCGCCGCTAGCCTGGAGGCCGCGGGCGTGCCCTTCATCGCGGTCGACCTGAACCCGCACACGATCGCCCGGGCCCAGGCACGCGGCCGTCCGGTCTACTACGGCGACGCGACCCGGCCCGAAATCCTCGACGCGCTCCGTGTCGAGCGGGCGCGCGCCGTGGTCGTCGCCATCGACAACGCCAAGGCGGCGCTCACCCTGGTGGCGTTCCTGACCTACCTCTTTCCGGAGCTCGGCATCTACGCCCGGGCCTACGACGACGCCCACGCCGCCGAGCTGGAAAAGGCCGGCGCCCAGACCGTGGTACCGGAGCTGGTCGCAACAGGCGTCAAGCTGGCCGGCTCGATCCTCGAGACGTGACGCGGCGGTGGGCGCGCTCGATCCACGGGACTGCGCGGGAGACGGGTCCCGATTGCAGGCCGCTACCGGCGCTTCCGATTTCCGCTTGTAGCCGCCCACGTCAGCCGTGCCATCCTATCTCTTCGCCTGTCCTGCAAGAACGACGGCTTCCTCACCGCCATGGAGCTCCATCTATAAGTGGCTTGTGGATTCTTCACGGACGACCAAGAGGCCTACCCGCAAAACGGACAGCTGCCTCCGGCCGAAAGTTCGCTCAGTTGAGAGAACGTCGGATCGATTCGGTTTTCCGCGCAAGCTGTTCGATGTCGGCCACCTCAAAGGGATGGTTCTCTCTGTAGCGCCGTGCCGCCAGACGGATGCCTTCGAAGTGCGCTTCCAGGGTCTCGGAGGCAAGCATGACCCCGAAGCCGGCCGGCACCGAAGTCGCCGAGATGTCGGGGTGAAGCATACGTAGTAACACCATATCACCGACCTCTCGCTTATAGTGCGAAGACTCCCAAAACCATTTCGTCGCCTTACCTTCACCAGCTGCGGGAACCGCTTCCGTCGTGATGCTGTTGTAGCCGGTGAAATCCCAGATCGCCACGGGCCTATGCGATGGGGCCAATCCGCGATTGACTTCCTCCACAACCGCGACCACGTCCCGTTTCCACCGCTCAAAAGTCGGAAACAATCCGAGTTGTTCTATGGCCTCGAGTTGGCGGGCGTGGACCGGCGATATGAAGAGGTACACCGAGACGCCCCTGCTGACCAACATCCCGATCAACTCCCGAAGCATGTCCACTCGCCCCAGGTCATAGTCGAAAGCAGCATAGGTCTCCGGGTTAACGAAGAAATGATCCTCCAAAATAGAGGTGAAGAGCCTTCGGGGATCAGCTCTTCCGAACCGTAACGTTCCATCGCGATAGCCGTTCAACCTCTGCGCCGACCGATTGCCGGTCAGATTGAATTGAAGGGTCTGCGCGGAATGCTGGAGTGCGTCGATCGATATCAGATGTCGCAGATAGGTGTAACCTAGGGAATGCCCCGCAAACCCGGAGTCGCCGAAATCGGCGCTCACGGTCCGGCGCCTGGAAAACATCAGGAAATCAATACCGAAGATCACACGTTCCAACTTCTGGTAGTCAAGCGCGTAGGAGCCGATCTTGAGCAACTCGTACATGTTTGTCAGAGAAAACCCGGCGTTGTAGATTTGGCCCCCGGCCAGAGCAGGTGACACAGGGTCGATTCCGATCTGCGCGCGCGACGACCCCAGTATCAAGGTATCGTAGCGCCCGAAGCGCAGATCTATCGATTTTTCGATCCGCCCGCCGCTCGTGAATCGCTGGGGCTTTTCGGCATTCAGCCCGGATAGGCGGATCAGGTCGAACATACCATACGGGTCTACGCTCGCATTGACCACACTGACAATGAGCAAGACGGTTATGAGCGGGCCGAAGAACCAACGGAGATAGATGCGCGCATTCATGTCGCTGACTAGAACTGAAAGTAGAGAAACTCGGACACGTCCGAGAGGTTCAACAGAGACGCGAGCGCAACTACTACGGCCAGCGTGGCGTAAGCGCGCCCGGGTCGCCAAACGAGTCGCGCCAACAGCGGCGATTCAGGGGCCGGGGGCTCCTCGACGGCTGGCCGATATCGGCGCATGAACTGCTGCGTGTTCGGCACGACCAAAGTAAAAACAAACAACCATAGGCTCCAGAACAACCCCTCTCCCGACACCAGATCAAGCGACTCGGAGGACTCGACCCCCTGTATCGCCGAAAGAAACGGCAAGTTCGTAGACAACAACGACGTTTCGATTCCGTTCAGTCCGCTCATACCGGTCAGCATAACTGTAGCCCCGTTCAGGCTTTCCGCGCGGAAGAACGACCATGCCACGACCACTGCCAACAGGGTCAGGCATCGGCCCGCGAGGGTTTCGAAGGAGCTTGGACCT
>CAMYMY010000477.1 GCA_947259625.1 uncultured Kiloniellales bacterium
ATTCTATGACGACGCGGGCAAGCTTGCCGGCATCGATATCGATATCGCACGCGAGATCGCCTCGAAACTCGGCGTGTCCTTGGAAGTCGAGAACATCCCGTTCAATCAGCTCTTCGCCGCTCTCGATAGCGGAAAGCTCGATGCCGTCATATCGGCCGTGACGATCACCCTGGAAAGACAGGAAAGGATGCTGTTCAGCGCACCCTACCTCGATGCGGGCATGTCGATCGCCGTCAGGCGCGACAACACCGAGATCAATTCGGCCGATGACCTCAAGGGCAAGCGTGTCGGAGTCCTGAAGGGCACGATCGGCGAGGAGCTCATGGCCAAGTCCGACGATGTAGACCCCTCGCTTGTCCGAAGTTACGAGAAGAACGATGCGAGGATCCAGGACCTATTGGATGGAAAGCTCGATGCCATCATCGTTCATTTCCTCGTAAAGGAGCACTCCTCGATCAAGATCGTCGGCAGACCCCTGAGCCAGTCTTTCTACGGTGTCGTCACGAGATTGAAGGGCGAGGCCTTGATGAGCGAGATCAACCGGGTTCTCAGGGAGATGAAACGGAGCGGCACGCTACAGGACATCAGGCGGCGGTATGTGAGGTAGCGACAAGAAACGCGCCAGTGCGAGACGACGCTCCGCGCAAGGGCCCGAGGAATCGGATCCGGGTCCCTGTACGGTGATGCGCCGGTGACATCGATGGGCACTCAATCTATTGGATCGACCCTTGCCGAGCTGGCCTCCTGGGACCGGTTTCCTCCGCCGCCGCCCCATATCGAGCCGTCTGCAACCGTCTGCGGCCAAGGGGGTGCCATTCGGGGCGAAAGGAACTTGCCCGGATGACGATCGGCCTATCAGCGAAGATCATCGGGGTCTTCCTCCTGGTGTCCCTGTGCTTCTTCCCGCCCCTGGCGTATTTCAGCATCTCGAGGAACACCGAAACACTCGAGCATGCCTTTCTGGAAAAAGCGAAGACGATCGCACATCTGCTTGATGCTTCGGTCAGATCCGAAGAGGACTTGGAGAACAGCGAAAAGCTGTTTCTGACTATCCAGAAGAACATCTGGCTCGATCCCGACATTCTCGAGATTGACATCAATCTTCCGGCCGACGGGCGGTTGGCGACCTTCGTTTCAAGTCGGGCGGAGAGGGTCGGCAGGCCCGCGGACGCCGAGAACCTGAAGTCGTACGAACAAGCCGTCACAGCACATATGATTGTCGCACAGAATGGCGCGCGGCAGCTGGTCCTGAGCGCCCCGATCCACAGCGCCAAGCAGCAGTTGGGCACCATCCAAATCGAGTTGACGCTTGAGAATGTCGACCGGAAGACTCGAGAAGCGACCAACATCGCGATCGCGAGCTATTTCGCATTGGTAATTTCTTTCGTCTCGATAATCTTTCTGTTCTTGAGAGGCATTGTAATACGGCCGATCGAGCGGCTGAGCCGCTCGGTGCAAAGATTCGCCCGAGGCGACGCGGACCATAAGTTGGAGCTCCGATCAAACGACGAGATCGGACAACTGGCGGCGGCCTTCAATCGGATGACCTCCGACTTGGAGCGCACGAACGAGCAACTCCGTCAATCGCAAAAGATGGAAGCCATCGGTCAGCTCACCGGCGGCGTGGCGCACGACTTCAACAATCTGCTCGCGGTGATCCTTGGAAACGCCGAGCTGCTCGACCTTCGGTCTCGCGAGAACAACGGCTTGGTTCAGGCGATCATACGCGCCGCCATGCGAGGGGAGGAGCTGACCTATCGCCTGCTCGCCTTCTCGCGGCAACAGCCGCTGCAACCGCGGTCGATCGATCTGGCGGCTCTAGTGACGGGTATGTCCGATATCCTTGAGCAGGCCCTGGGGGAGACCATCGAGATCGAGATCTGCGCAGAAACCGGGCTTTGGATGGCCAGGGCCGATGCCGGCCAGGTGGAGAACACGCTCCTGAACCTGGCGAACAACGCCCGCGACGCCATGGTTGCCGGCGGCAAGCTGAGGATCGAATGCGCCAATGTCCGGGGGGACGAGGCCACTGCGGCGCAGACCTCCGGGGCCATGGCCGGGGACTATGTGATGTTGGCGGTAACCGACACCGGCGTCGGTATGCCCGAGGCGGTCCTAGAGCGCGTCTTCGAGCCCTTCTTCACGACCAAGGACGTGGGCGAAGGAAGCGGGCTGGGGCTGAGCATGGTCTACGGCTTTGCCAAGCAGTCCAACGGTCACCTGACCATCGACAGCAAGGCGGGCAAGGGAACCGCGGTGAAGCTCTACCTGCCGCGTTCGAACGATGCCGCAGTTCAGGCAGGAAGGGCCATGACCGAGCAGATCCCTCACGGTCGGGGCGAGGTGGTGTTGGTCATCGAGGACGACCCCGACGTCCGCGAGCTTGCAGCCGGGATCCTCGACAGTCTGGGCTACCGGGTGATCACGGCGCCCACGGTGGATTCCGCCCGGACCGTTTTGAAAAAAAACAACAGGATCGATCTCGTGCTGTCGGACGTGGTCTTGCCCGCCGGCACGAGCGGGCCGGCGTTTGTTAGAGAGGCGCGGGCGCAGCGTCCGGATTTGAAGGTCGTGTTCATGTCTGGCTACGTGGGCGAGGCGGTCACGCGCAACGGCCTGCCGGAACCCGATACGATCCTGTTGAGCAAGCCCTTCCAAAGGCACGAGATGGCCGAAGCCTTGCGCACCGCGCTCGACAGTACGTGATACCGAAGGGGCGCCCGCCCCCGCAGAGCGCTCACGCCGCCTCGCCGTGCTCCTCGGAGCGCTCCCTCGTGCGGCAGAATCGGGCCATCAGGCGGTCGGCCCGGTCCAGGCGGCGGCTCAGGAACTCGCGGGTGCGCGTCTGATCCGTGGATTCGTCGTTGAGCCAGTGGATTCGTCGTTGAGCCAGAACCTGAGCGTGGCGAGGAACAGGGCGCTCAAGCCCACTTCCTCGATCTGGCGGCGCCGGCCCTTGGCCTCCAGCTGCGCCGCGTCGCGCAGCCACTGGACCGTGCGCGACAGGTTGAAGATCATCGGCACCCAGTGGTGCGGATGGGCCGGATAGAGCTTTTCCCGGACCATCTGGCCGGTCACCTCGCGATGTCCCGCCAGCGCGTCGAACCAGCGCATCATCAGGTAGTGCAGCCTGGCCTCGGGCGGCTGCTTGTCGAAGCCGCTGGGCGGCGCGGCCAGCATCGCGGCTGCGGCGCGCCGGATCCAGGCGTCGGCGATCGCGTCCTTGTCACGGTAGTGCGCCAGCAGCTCGCTCATCGGGATCTTAAGACGCGCCGCCACATCGTGCAGCCGCACCGCCTCCCAGCCGAGCTCCTCGGCCAGGTCGAGCGCGGTTTCGACGATCGCCGCGGCAAGGTCTTCGGTCTTTGGGCGCGGTTTCGTGCGCTTGGGCGCCTCACGTTTCTCTGCCATGGCCCGTCTCCTCTACTGCGCGTCATATTGAACGTAAGTACGGGACCCTGCGACCGCAACGACCCCTGAGAAATGCGGTCGGGAATTGCCGGCCGAGGCCGGCTTATGCTACTGTTTGTGGCGCCGTAACGATCTGATCATCACAAAAGTTGCAACTGGAACCGATCGTTTCGAGCCCCAAAGAAGAACCGCTGCTTGGACACCAACCGTGGAAAGAGGAGCGTTTCAATGGTCAAGAAAGCCCTTCGACTCGAAAGACACGGCC
>CAMYMY010000478.1 GCA_947259625.1 uncultured Kiloniellales bacterium
CACGCCGACCTGCACAACAACCTGGGCAACGTGCTCTCGGAGCTGGGCCGGCTGGACGAGGCCGCGGCCGCCTACCGCAAGGTTATTGCGCTCCGGCCCGACGACCCGGACGCCTACGGTAACCTGGGTGTCCTGCTCAAGGAGCAGGACAAGCTGGACGAGGCCGCCGAGGTCTACCGCAAGGCGCTCGCGCTCCTGCCCGACAACGTCCAGGCCTTGCAGAACCTGGGCAACGTGCTGCGCAGGCAGGGCAAATACGAGGACGCGGCCGCCGCCTACCGCAAGGCGATCGAGGTCATGTCCGACGATCCCCAGAGCTACATCATGCTGGGCAGCGTGTACTACGCGGCCGGCCAGCTCGACCAGGCGGCGGCGGTCTATCGGCAGTGGCTGGGCCGCGATCCCGACAACGAAGTCGCCCGCTACATGTTGGCGGCCTGCACCGGCGAGGCGGTGCCCGAGCGCGCGCCGGACCAAGTGGTGCGGCTGATGTTCGAGGGCTTCGCCGGCAGCTTCGAGCGCGTGCTGGACAAGCTGGAGTACCGGGCGCCGGATTTGATCGCGGCCTGTCTTGCCGGGCAGCTGGACGCGCCCGACAAGCGGCTCGACGTGCTCGACGCCGGCTGCGGCACCGGGCTCTGCGGGCCGCTGCTGGCGCCCTATGCCCGGCATCTTTCCGGTGTCGACCTGGCGCCGGCCATGCTCGCCAAGGCCAAGGGGGTCGGCCTCTACGATGCGCTGGAGATCGCCGAGCTGACCGCCTTTCTCGAGGGCCTAACGGATGCCTACGATCTGATCGCCTCGGCCGACACGCTCTGTTACTTCGGGGCGCTTGAGCGGGTCCTGGCAGCGGCGGCCGGTGCGCTCAGGCCCGGCGGACGTCTGGTGTTCACCCTGGAAAACGCCGGGCAGGAAGAAGGCGCCGGATTCCGCCTGAGTCCCCATGGCCGCTACAGCCATACCAAAGACTACGTCCGGCGGAGCCTAGCCGGGGCCGGACTCGCGCTCCGCTCCCTTGAGGACGATGTCCTGCGCAAGGAAGGCGGCAAGGCCGTGGCCGGCCTCGTCGTGCTCGCCCAGAAACCAGACTAACTCCAGGGGCCGGCCAGCGCGGTGGGCGGGTCGGCCAGCGACTGAAAGCGCATGAGGCGGACCGCGTTCGCGTTGCGGTGGCTCAGCAGCGGCATAACGCCGCGGGCGAGCACCGCCTCGGCCGCGCGCTGGCTCAGCAGCACCTCGGCGCAGGGCTTGAGCCGGCTTTCGCCCTCCTCTGTATAGCTGTGCGCCGGCAGGTCCGCGAGGTCGAGCCGGTCGCCCGGCTGCAGCTCCCAGCCGGTGTCCTGAAAGGCCTGCCCGATCAGAAGCGCGCAGGCGAAGGCCGGATTGCCCCAGAGGTAGGCCTCGTGTTCCCGCACCCCCGGCAGCTCCTCGAAGGCGAAGGCTTCGATCGGATCGGTCTGGCGGCCGTAGGGCAGGCGCAGCAGGACCCTCGGCAGCGCCAGTCCGATCCAGGGCCCGGCCGCCGAGCGGCGGAGCATCTGCCAGCCTTCCTCGGTCTCGGGATCGAGCCCGGTCCAGTCGGCGGAATCGGGTGTCTCGGCCAGGCTGCGGCAGCCGAGCAGCGCGGGATCCGCCGCCGCCAGGAACGGCCCGCCGGCCCGCGAAGCGATCGCGCCGAGCGCGGCCAAGAGCCTCAGGTCTTCCTCCGCCGGCCCGAAGCGGTAGTCGCCGACGATCAGCGCCCAGGGCTCCCCGTCCGGTTCCTCCGCGCCCTGTTCGACCAGCTTCCGGTACAGCACCGAGGCCGCCAGGTCCGCGCCCGCGGCCCCGATGTCCGCCGCCAAGTCCAGCTTGCTCGCGTCGAGCAGGTGGATCGTCAGCTCCTCGCCGGTCTCCAGGCTGCTCGCCAGCCAGTAGAGTCCGCGCCAGGTCGCCTCCAGCGTTTGGAACGCCGGGTCGTGCAG
Organism: uncultured Kiloniellales bacterium; assembly: GCA_947259625.1. Classification (GTDB taxonomy): domain Bacteria; phylum Pseudomonadota; class Alphaproteobacteria; order Kiloniellales; family JAKSDN01; genus CAMYKD01. Next base: position 1,965 of record CAMYMY010000478.1, read on the forward strand.
CACCGCGGCCATCTCTCGGGCGAGCCCGTCGTCGACCGCGGCGACCAGCAGGCGCTGGCGCTCCGGGTCGGCGCCGCGCACCAGGTGCGGCTCGACCAGGCGCTCGATCAGCTCCCGGGTGGCGCCGGTTTGCGCGGCCGTCGGTCCTCCGGCCTCCGTCCCAGGCTCGACCCGGCGACCGAGCAGCCGTTCGAAGGTCGCGCCAGGGTCCTCCGGCGCGGCGTCGGGTGCGGGACTGGGCTCGTCATCTGGCGCGGCCGCCTGCGCTTGCTCGGCTTCCCGCGTCATGGCGGCGGCGGTTTCCTCGAAGGTGGCCGGATCGAGTAACTGCTCGCGCAGCCGCCGCAGCTCTCGAAAGACCTCCAGCTTCGGCGCCAGCGCGTCCGGGTGGAAGTTGTCAAGCGCGCCGAACGCGATCTCCTGCGCCCCGACATCCGAGCTCTCGAAGGATATGGCCGCCCGCGGCGCCACTCGGGCGATCGCGCGGTCGAAATTGTCGATATCGACCGGAATCAGCGGCCGGTCCTCGAGGCGGCCGGCCTCTGCGCGCGGGCCTTTGCCGCTGAAATCGCCCATGACCAGGATGCGGAAGGGGCTTTCCGCGCCGCGCCGCCGGGCGGGCCGGCCGTCGGGGCGGGCGAAGCGGAATTCGAACTCGAGCGGTCCAGGCATGATCGGCGCTCCCAATGGTGGGGACGAAACGATCCTAGCACATCAATGGGTAACAGGGTGCCTTCGCCAGAGGCGCCGCGGCGAATGCGATACTCCTCAACAGGATCTGGATCGCTCTCCTCATACGTCCAAGAATTCACACTGCGATGTGATTAAACTCACTGCCAAATGGTTCTGATCATGGAACGGTGACAAGCGCACAATCGAGATGAGCATGGTCG
>CAMYMY010000479.1 GCA_947259625.1 uncultured Kiloniellales bacterium
GCTCGGGCCTTGGCCCGGCGCGGCTTGCCGGGCTTGCCCGCTTTGCCGGGCCGCGCGAAGACGGCCTCGTCGATCTCGATGCCGACGGCATCGGCGGCGGCCAGCACCTGCGCCTGGCGGTTGGCAGGAATGGCCCCGCGCTCCTTCCAGCCCTGGACCGTGCTGACGGCCACGCCCAGCTTATGGGCCATGGGCCGGATGCCGCCGAAGGCCGAAATGACCGTCTGGGTCCGTGACGCGCCGGGCGGCGGCTCGGCCCCCGGCTCCGGGTCTTGCGAAGCGCTGTCCTGCACCATGATGTCCCCTTGCCCTACATCCCCGGCCGCGGCCCGGTCCGTGTCGTCGAGGCAGGCCAGTAGGGCCTGCTGGTTGGCCTGGGCCGCGGTCCGCACGCCGCGCCAGGATAGCGCCCCCAGGTTGTCCGCCACCGCCGCGCTCAGACAGACCGCCAGGCACCGCTCGCAGTCCGCCGCCAAGCCGTGGTCGGCGACCAGCCTAACAAAGGTCTTCGCGGTCCGGGGAGAGAAAAACAGCACCGCGTCCAGGTCTCCGCCGGCCAGCGCTGCGCGCACCGGTTCCGAGAGCTCCCGCACCGGCTCGGCCTTGTAGAGAATACTGCGCCGCACCTCGAAGCCCGCGCCCTCCAGCTCGCCCTTGAGGTCGCCGGCCAGCGAGCCGCCGGCGCCGTGCAGCAGGGGCCCGGCCGCGGGGTCGAGGCGCCCCTTGACCAGGCGCGCCAGGTCCTCGACGTCCCCGCCGGCGCTTTCGACCCCGGTGAAGCCGGTGGCCCGGGCCGCCTCGGCGCTGGCGTCGCCGACCGCGAAGACCGGCAGGCCGCGCTCAGAAGAGACTTCGGCGAAGGCCCGGACGCCGTTGGCGCTGGTGAACAACAGCGCCTGCACGCCGGCCAGGTCCAGCGGCGGCTCGGGCGCCACCGGCTCGATGACGAGCAGCGGCTGGACCAGGGCCTGGTGGCCGCGCGCCTCGAGCGCCGCGACCAGCACCGCGGCATCGGCTTCGGGCCGGGTGACCAGGACGCGCATCAAATGTCGGCGAGCGCGGCGAAGAAGGCCGGCCCCGCGGCAGCACGCAGCTCGGCACCGGCATCGCGGCCGAGCGCGTCCGCGTCACCCGCCGGGCCGCGGCGCTCGGCGCGGTGCGGTTGGCTGCCGTCGGGCATCGCGACCAGCGCGCGCAGCCACAGCTCGCCGCCCGAGGGATCCAGCTCGGCCAGGGCGGCGATCGGCGTGCGGCACGATCCGTCGAGCACGGCGAGGCACGCGCGCTCGGCCGCGACCCGGGTCGCCGTGTCCTCGTGATCGAGCGCCGCCAGCCAGCCAGCCGTCTTGTCGTCGTCGGCCCGCGTCTCGAGGCCGACGGCGCCCTGTGCCACGGCGGGCAGCATCTCTTCGGGTTCGAGCGGCGCCGTGACCCGCGCCGCCTCGCCGAGCCGGTTCAGGCCGGCCATCGCCAGCAGGGTGGCGTCGGCCTCGCCTTCGGCCAGCTTGCGCAGGCGCGTGCCGACGTTGCCGCGCAGCGGCACGACCGTGAGGTCGGGCCGCGCCATCAGCACCTGGGCCTGGCGGCGCAGCGAGGCCGTGCCCACGACGGCGCCGGACGGCAGGTCGGCGAGGCGCGCGCCCCGGTTCGAGAAGAAGGCGTCGCGCGGATCCTCGCGCGGCAGGATCGCCGTGATCGCGAGGCCCTCGGGCAGCCAGGTCGGCACGTCCTTCATGGAGTGCACGGCCGCGTCGATCGCGCCGTCCAGGAGCGCCTCTTCGATCTCCTTCGTGAACAGGCCCTTGCCGCCGATCTCGGCCAGGGTCCGGTCCTGGATCTTGTCGCCGCTGGTCTTGATCACGACGATCTCGACCGCGCCCTCGACGGCAAGATCCGGATGCGCATCGCCCAGGCGCCGGCGCACTTCGTGTGCCTGGGCCAGCGCCAGCGGGCTGCCCCGGGTGCCGAGGCGAAGGAGTGCTGCCGTGCTCATGACACCCAAGCTTTAGGCCCGATGCGCCGTCCGTGCAAGGACGGTGGCGCGCGCTGCGGCGACGCGCTAATTTCGCGGGCATGATCGTGCTGGGCATAGAAACGAGCTGTGACGAGACGGCCGCGGCGGTGGTCACCGGCGAGCGCGAGATCCGGTCCAACCTGGTGCTCTCGCAGCTGGCCGAACACCGGCCCTTCGGCGGCATCGTGCCCGAGATCGCCGCACGCAGCCACCTGGACCACCTGGACGGTCTGGTCGCCCGGGCGCTGGACGAGGCCGGGGCCGGATTCGACGACCTGGACGGCGTGGCGGCGACCGCGGGCCCGGGCCTGATCGGCGGCGTCTTCGTCGGGGTGATGACGGCGAAGGCGATCGCGCTGGCGCGCGGCCTGCCGTTTCTCGCGGTCAACCACCTGGAGGGCCACGCGCTCTCGGTGCGGCTGACCGAGGACCTCGCCTTTCCCTATCTGCTGCTGCTGATCTCGGGCGGACACTGCCAGCTGCTTGCGGTCGAGGAGGTCGGCCGGTACCGGCGCCTGGGCGGCACGATCGACGATGCGGTCGGCGAGGCCTTCGACAAGTCGGCCAAGCTGCTGGGACTGCCCTACCCGGGCGGCCCCGCCGTCGAGCGGGCCGCCAAGATGGGTGACCCGGCGCGGTTCGACCTGCCGCGGCCCTTGATCCGTCGCGACAACCTGGATTTTTCCTTCTCCGGCCTCAAGACCGCCGTGCGCCACAAGGCGCACGCGCTCGGGCTGCCGGGGCCCGGGCCCGACCCGCGGTCCGCAAACGACCACGCCGCGGGGTTCCAGGCCGCCGTCGGCGACGTGCTCGCCGATCGCTGCCAACGCG
>CAMYMY010000480.1 GCA_947259625.1 uncultured Kiloniellales bacterium
CCGATCTCGACCTCCGGGTAGCGCTCCTGGACCGCGGTCAGGCCGGGGGCCAGGTAGCTCTCCGGCAGGGCGGCGGCCACCGCCTTGGTCAACAGCGGCTCTCCGCCCGTCAGGCGGTGTTTCAGGCTTTCGAACATGGCCTGCATGATCGAAGGAATGCCGGCCATGACGAAGACATTGCCGATCTGGAACCCAGGCGCCTTGCTGACCGGGTTCTCGATCAGCGTGGCGCCCTCGGGCGTGTTGGCCATGCGCAGGCGCGCTTGGTTCAACTCGCCGGGCGGATAGTGCGCTTCCAGGATCGCCCGGGCCTCCGGGTGCTGGATCAGCGGAACGCCGAAGGCCCTGGCCACGCAGTCAGCCGTGATGTCGTCGTGCGTCGGACCGATGCCGCCGGTGGTGAAGACGTAGTCGAAGCGCCGCCGGATCTCGTTCAGCGTGTCGATGATGACCCCGTCCTGGTCGGGGACCACGCGAGCCTCCATCAGGCGAATGCCGAGAGCGTTGAGCCGGTCCCCCAGAAAGGCGAGGTTGGCGTCCCGGGTCCGCCCCGAGAGGATCTCGTTGCCGATGATCAGAACGCAGGCCGTGACGATCTTCTCGGACATTGCTAGTAGCTGTAGCCCCTGGACTGCATGCAGCGCTCGAAACGGCTGGTACGCTGCTTCGAATAGTAGTGGCTGTCGACCCGCCGGGTCAGGTTCCCGAGCCGGCTCTGGTATGAGCCCACCTGGTCCCGCGCCGCGGCGATGTCGTCGTCGATGCGGATGTCGTTGTCCACCTGGCTCCAGGCAGCGTGGTAGCAGGACTCTATATCGGCCGCCTTCTGCGCGCGGGACACGCCCGGCTTGCGCCACCCGGCGGCAAGCGGCAGGTCCCCGGACCCGGGACCGCCGCCGCTGCCCTGGCCGTCCCCCGTGCCGCGCGGGGCCGGCGCCTCGTCGCCGACCGTCGAGAGGTCGGGGGGCGGTGTCGGCGTGCGAGGGGGTCCCGATGCGGAGGCACAGCCGATCAGCAGGAGGGCCGTCGCCAGCCAAGACAGCAGGAGGGCAGGTCTCATCGTCCCGATTCCAAGACCGCGCAGCGCCGCGGCGGGAGGTAACCTGAACCGCGCGCGCCCGAGTTGCAAGGTCGGTCGGTTGAAAGCGGCGCCGCTCGCGCCTAACTTCTCGCCATGAGATTTCCCGACCCGCTGATACGGGGCCGCCTGGTCCGCCGCTACAAGCGGTTCCTGTCCGATGTCGAGCTGCCCTCCGGCCACCAGGTGGTGGCCCACTGCGCCAATCCCGGCTCCATGCTGGGTCTTGCCGAGCCCGGCATGGAGGTGTGGCTGTCGCCGGCCCGCAACCCCGAGCGGAAATTGAAGTATACCTGGGAGCTCGTGGACGCCGGGAACGGCTTGGTCGGCATCAACACGGGCCACCCCAACGCCATCGACGCCGAGGCCTTGGCCGCCGGAAGAGTGCCCGAGCTGGCGGGATACGGCGGTCTGCGGCGCGAAGTACGCTACGGCGGGAACAGCCGGATCGATATCCTGCTCGAGCAGGACGGCAGGCCGCCCTGCTATGTCGAGATCAAGAGCGTGACACTGAAGCGGGGCGCCGAGGCCGCGGAGTTCCCCGACGCGGTCACCCAGCGCGGCGCGAAACACCTGGCGGAGCTCTCCGAAATGACCCGATCCGGGGCCCGGGCCGTCATGTTCTTTCTGGTCCAGCGCGGCGACTGCGAGCGGCTCGAGATTGCCGGCGACATCGATCCCGGGTATCAGGAGGCCTTGCAGTCCGCGCTGGGTCGCGGCGTCGAGGCGATATGCTACACTTGCAGGGTGGCCCCGGAGGCCATCGAACTGGACCGCAGCCTGGAACTGGCGCTGTGACACGCGCAGGGACGCACGTGGGCGAACGACGACATGAGTAGGATGAAGGTGATGAGAGAAGGCGAGACCGCCCCGGCGCCACGCGGAGAGGACCGGCAGATCACGATCCACGGGCCCGAGGATTTCGCGGCCATGCACCGCGCCGGACGCCTCGCGGCCGAGACGCTCGACTTCATCACGCCCCACGTGAAACCGGGGGTCACGACCGGCGAGCTCGACCGCCTGTGCCGCGAGTTCATCGCCGCGCGCGGGGCGGTCTCGGCGCCGCTCAACTACCGCGGCTTCCCGAAATCCATCTGCACCTCGGTCAATCACGTGGTCTGCCACGGCATCCCCAGCGACGACAAGCGGCTGATCGAGGGCGACGCCCTCAACATCGACGTGACCCCGATCCTCGACGGCTGGCACGGCGACTCCAGCCGCATGTTCTTCGTCGGCGAGCCGAGCGTGAAGGCGCGCCGCCTGACCGAGGTGACCTACGAGGCGATGATGCGCGGCATCGAGGTGGTCAAGCCCGGCGCGACCCTGGGCGACATCGGCCACGCCATCCAGAGCTTCGCCGAAAAGAACCGCTGCTCGGTGGTCCGCGACTTCTGCGGCCACGGTCTCGGCCGCGTGTTCCACTCGGCGCCCAGCGTGCTGCACTACGGCCGGGCGGGGACCGGCATGGCGCTGCGCGAGGGCATGTTCTTCACCATCGAGCCGATGATCAACGCGGGCAAGCCCGAGGTGAAGGTGCTGCACGACGGCTGGACCGCGGTGACCCGCGACCGCTCGCTCTCGGCCCAGTTCGAGCATTCGCTCGGCGTCACCGCGACCGGCTCGGAGATCTTCACCCTGTCGCCCAACGGCTGGTACCAGCCGCCCTACGGCGCGTAGCGCGGGCCGCCGCCTCTGCACCTGTGGCGGGCGGGGCGGCGGCGTGCCATACTTCGCCGAACCGAAGATCGGCGAGGAATCGGGCGTGGCTCGACAAGGGGGCGGGGGCGCTCGCCGACTACGAGGTGATCGAGTTCCTGCTGTTCGGGGCCAGGCCCCAGGGCGACATGAAGCCGCTCGCCAAGGATCTGATCCGGCGCTTCGGCAGCCTGGGCGGCGTGCTCGCGGCGGACGCCAAGGACCTGGGCGCCGTCGACGGCGTCAAGGACGCCTCGGTCGCGGCGCTCAAGATCGTCGCCGAGGCGGCCAAGCGCATGGCCCGCGAGGAGCTGGCGGAGAAGCCGGTGATCTCCTCCTGGGACCAGCTGCTGGCCTACTGCCGGATCGCGCTGGGCCGCGAGGCCGTGGAGCGCTTCCACCTGCTGTTCCTCGACCGCAAGAACCGGCTGATCGCCGACGAGGCGCAGCAGCGCGGCACCGTCGACCACACGCCGGTCTACCCGCGCGAAGTCGTGAAACGGGCGCTCGAGCTGGGCGCCTCGGCGCTGATCCTGGTGCACAACCACCCCTCGGGCGACCCGACGCCGTCGTCCGCCGACATCGCCATGACCCGCGAAGTGCGCGAGGCCGCAGAGAAGCTCGGCATCAGCGTCCACGACCACGTGGTCATCGCCAAGTCCGGCCACGCCAGCTTCCGCGCCCTCGGCCTGCTGTGAGGGCAGCGCCGCAGGCATCTAAAACGGGGACACCTAAAACGGGGACACAATACTAATTTCTGCGCCGCGCGCCGAACGGCGGCGGGAAATTAGTATTGTGTCCCCGAATTAAAGCCCGAATTAAAGCTAGAGCCCGAAGATCCGTTCAGCGTTGCTATGGCGCACCGCGTCGCGCTGCTCGGCGGGCAGGGCGTCGACGCGCGCCAGGCAGCCCGCCATGTCGCCGATGTCGTGGGGATAGTCCGAGCCGTACATCACCTTGTCCGCGCCGCCCACCGCGATGCAGAGCTCGAGCGCCTCCTGCTGGTAGGTGACGGCGTCGTAGTAGATCCGGCGCAGGTAGTCCGACGGCGGGGTCGAGATCACGTCCCTGCTGGGGATCGTCATCTCGAAGGAGCGGTCCATGCGGCCGGCGAGATAAGGCAGGGTCGCTCCGGCGTGGGACGCGATGATCTTCAAGTTCGGATAGCGGTCGAGAAAGCCGTCGTAGACCATGCGCGAGACCGCCAGCGTGGTGTCGAACATGAAGCCGACCGTGGAGGCCAGGCTATACCTGCGCATGTCCATCTCGGGCGTGCCCGGCGGCTCGGTCGGGTGCACCAGCACCGGCAGAGCGCGGCGGTCGATCTCCCGCCAGATCGGGGCGAAGGCCGCCTCGGTCAGCGCGCGCCCGGCGACGTTGGCCAGCACCATGACGCCGACCGCCCCCGCCTTGCAGGTGCGCTCCAGCTCGCCCAGCGCCAGATCCGGATACTCCCAGGGCAGCGAGGCCATCCAGCGGATGCACCCGGGATGCGCGGCCTGGCCCTCAGCCATGCTGTCGTTCATGACCCGCGCGGCCTTCAGG
>CAMYMY010000481.1 GCA_947259625.1 uncultured Kiloniellales bacterium
GCGGATCGGGCTTGAAGCCGGGCCGCTGTCGCAATGGCTTTTCAGTGCTCTTGCCGAAGCCGGCTTGCCGGTGATCTGCGTTGAGACGCGGCATATGCGAGCGGTGTTGAAGGCTCAGATTAACAAGACGGACCGCAACGATGCGCGCGGTATCGCGCAAATGATGCGAGCGGGGCTTTATCGCCCGGTCCATGTGAAGACACTTCGCAGTCAGAAACTGCGAATGCTGCTGACCCATCGCAAACTGCTGCAGTCGAAGGCCATCGCCATTGAGAACGATCTGCGCGCCACGTTGCGCAACTTCGGTCTCAAGGTCGGGATTGTCGGGAAGGTGAAATTCGAGGAGCGGATCAAAGAGCTTGTCGAGGATCTCCCTGACTTGGTCGTGCTGGTCGAACCGCTGCTCATTGTCCGGCGGGTGCTTCGCGAGCAGCTCGGCATCCTGCATCGCCGCTTGCTGGCCATTGTCCGGGACGATGACGTGTGCCGGCGCCTGATGACGGTCCCCGGTGTCGGCCCGGTGGTGGCGCTGACCTATCGCGCGACCATCGACGTGCCCGCCCGCTTCCGGAGCTCCAAGGCGGTCGGGGCGGTGTTGGGACTGACGCCATCCAAATATCAATCGGGCGAGATCAACCGAACCGGTAGCATATCGCGATGCGGCGACGAGATGATGCGGGCGATGCTCTACGAAGGGGCCCAGATCATGCTGGTGCGTTCGACGAAATGGTCCTGGCTCAAAGCCTGGGCAATGCAGATCGCCAGGCGCCGCGGAGTGAAAAAGGCAATCGTGGCCCTAGCCCGTCGGCTCGCCGTGATCATGCACCGCATATGGGTTGACGGCACCGAGTTCCGCTGGACCCGGGAAGTCGCAGCGGGATGAGAGCCATGCAGGATCAAATGCAATAGAAGGAAACTTGAGCTCCACCGAGCGGTGGAACGATGTCCCTGGCGGGACGATGGATGAGGTGAGATCGTATGTCCGCTTGGACCTGCCGTTCGTCTGACGGCAAGGCCGTCCTAGAGATTGTTCCGCCTCGTCTTCGAATCCCATGATGGAAGGGCCTTGGTGCCGATTCCGAAGAGAAGCACGAGCCCGCGAGCGACATCGACACTGCAGTGGTGGAAAGTCTGAAAGCGCTTGACCCCAAACGGCCAATTAGAGAAGCGGACATTATCGGGGTGGGTGAAGGACGTTCGAAAAGTGCAAACTCGGACATTCGCGGTGTCTGAATAGCAAGCGCGATTTGGCGTATCGAGATGCCGGTGTCGGCGTGATTGATGTAACGGATGATGTCCGGCTCTCTCAACATGGCTCTCCCCCGCCCAGATGAGATCGTCGTCTGATGTCACTGAAAGCCACAAGGTCCATCGACTACGTTGTCCTATTCGCGATAGCTTCCGTTCATTCGGCGCTCGGAACTCTGTTGACTTGTTACAGCAATGCGCACAAAGCGTGAGACGCCATGACCGGCGTCCGGTTTCAATCTCATGTCCTGTGACGCGTTCGAACAGCCCACACGCGCAAGTCGGCCAATACCTTCACGGCCGCGGTGAGGACCAGGGCGCAGAGCGCTGCTTTCGACAGTGTCTCCATCGTCCCCTCGATCAGCATGGCGTGGACCACGCTGCCGACGACGGTCACCGCTGCAAGGAACGTGTGGCCCAGGCGCCACATAGGTGGTCGCAGGCGCAACCGCCGGCGCAGCGTGGCCACGAGAGCGGCGGCGAAAACCGCCCACATGGCGATCACGCCCCAGGCGGAGAACGGCGTCGGCGATACGAACAGCAGGGCATCAATCACGTCCGGCGGACTGGTAATCCAAAGGCCTGCGACGTGGATTGCCACTGCCACGACCAGCGCCCCGCCGATCCCGCGATGCACGTGCCGGCCGCGCCGGCCAGACAACCCGGGCAGGTACCCGCCTGCCAGCAAGGGCTGAACCAGCAGCAGCGCCATCGCGCCAACGCCGGCAAAACCCGCCGCGATATAGATCGGTTCGCGCCAGGCAAGCAGCGGACTGGCCGCTGCAGCGGCGATCGGTACTGCAACTGCGCTCACCAGGGCGGCCCAGATCGATATCGCGCGCGCCCGGCTCACCCTCTCTAGCCTGCCTCGCTCAGATCGGCTGAAGCACGAAATGCGCACCCAAGCTGGTGTCTTTTGAGCTCGGCATGACCGGACGCAGGAAGACGGTGTCGAACTCGCCGCTGTCATACGCCAGGTGACCGTGCGGCTGGCCGAAGGCGGGCACGATCTGCGGCATCTCAAGGCGGAACTCGCCGTTCTCATTGGTGAGGGTGGCACCATGGCTGTGCGGGTCGCGCTCGTGCCCTTCGGTCGTGTGCGCCCAGATCTGGATACGCTGGCCCGCAAGCGGCGCGCCATCACCGGCTCGGCGTACGGTGCCTGACATCCAGAAACCACCGCCGCCGATCCGATCCACGATCGGCGCGCCCGGGCGGTAGTTGTTGGACCCGCCACGCATCGAAAGCGTCGGCGCAAGGCCATTTGCACGAGCCGGCAAAACGAGGCCCAAGCCCCCGGCCGCCACAACGGCGGTACCGGAAGCAAGCAGGCTACGACGGGTAATGAGATCGGTAGTCATATGGATTAATACACCTCTGTCAAAGTGATCATGTCAAATTCAGGCTATAAGCTGTCTTAGCTGCAATAAAAGCCGGTTTCCGGACACCAGTCAAACGGATCCCGCCGTGTTTCTCAACGCGGCGCCGACTCCGCCCTCGCGCAGCAGCTCGGCGATCCTCTCACGATCGGGTAAGTCGGAGTTGGTAACCTGTTCCACCAGCTGCCGAATGGTTTCCTCCGCGTGCAGATAGCG
>CAMYMY010000482.1 GCA_947259625.1 uncultured Kiloniellales bacterium
CCTTGCGCGCCTCGGCCCCGATTTGCTCCAAGGCAGTCTCCATCTTGGCCAGCGGCTCGCCGGCCGCGGCGCGCTCGAGGAACTCCTTCAGCACGGCGCTTTCCACCGAGTCCGGCGCGTTGGCGGGGTTGCGCAGCCTGAGCGCGGTGCGGCCGACCTCCCAGCCGGTCTCGGCCGAGAGCGTGGCCGCGATCCTCGGCGCCGCGTCCTTGCACACGCCGATCGCGTGCTCGAAGCCCTCTTCGCCGACCGCCTTTTTCAGCTCGCCCTTGAGCTCCCCGGCGAAGCGCTTGACGATTTGGCGCGCCGTCGTCAGGTCGGTGGACGCCTCGGCGGCGGCTGACGGCGCCGGCCAGGCGCCCGCCAGCAAGACGGCGATTCCCATCATTGCGGCTCGGTTCATCTGCGGTACCTCCTCAGTCGGATCAGGCCGAACCTAGAGCGCAGCGAGCCTGCGGCCATTGATCTGGGTCAAAGGCCGACCCCATGCCCGGGCGCCCGGCCGGTCACTGCATGACCTTGGGGCCCTTGATGTCGACCGGGCCGGCCTCGGGCAGCACGCCCAGGCGCCGGGCGACCTCCTGATAGGCCTCCTCGACCTTGCCCAGGTCGCGGCGGAAGCGGTCCTTGTCCAGCTTCTCCTTGGTCTCGACGTCCCACAGGCGGCAGGAATCCGGGCTGATCTCGTCGGCCAGGACGATGCGCATCTCCTCGTTCTCCCACAACCGGCCGAACTCGAGCTTGAAGTCGACCAGCTTGAGGCCGACGCCGAGCAGCAGGCCGGACAGGAAGTCGTTGACCCTGAGCGACATCTGCATCATGTCGTCGAGGTCCTGGGTCGCGGCCCAGCCGAAGGCGGTGATGTGCTCTTCGCAGATCATCGGGTCGCCCAGCTCGTCGTTCTTCAGGTAGTACTCGACGATCGAGCGGGGCAGGGGCGTGCCCTCCTCGACGCCGAAGCGCTTTGAGAAGGTGCCGGCGGCGATGTTGCGCACGACGACCTCGACCGGAATGATCTCGACCTCGCGGACCAGCTGCTCGCGCATGTTGAGCCGGCGCACGAAGTGGGTCTGAATGCCGATCTCGGCCAGGCGCACCATCAGGTACTCGGAGATCCGGTTGTTGAGCACCCCCTTGCCGGTGATGGTGCCCTTCTTCTGGTTGTTGAAGGCGGTGGCGTCGTCCTTGAAGTACTGCACCACGGTGCCGGGTTCCGGTCCCTCGAACAGCACCTTGGCCTTGCCCTCGTAGATCCGCCTGCGTCGCATGGTGTTCAACCCTTCCCAAGAGGCCGGCGCGACAGGGGTATCGTCCGGCACAAGACCCAGCTTAACCGATATAGCGACCGGCGTGGGGCAAAACAACGCGCGGCGGGTTTCCGCCGGCCCGGCTCAGAGATAGACCGGCTGGTAGCTCTCCCGGTCCGGCCGGCCGGGGGCGAAGAGCCAGACCGGGGGACGGGGTCGGGCCGCCAGGGTGCGGGGCGCGGCCGGCAGCGCGATCAGCGAGCTGGAGACCGTGCCGAAGCCCTGATCCGTGACGATGGTCATGGCGGCGAAGGGGTCGTCCGCCGGCTCGCCCCGGCGGCTGGTCAGGATCTCCTGCCAGGCCCGCCAGTCGCCGTCCTCCGGATCGGGCGGCGGGGCGGCGCGCAGCCGCGGCAGGTACCCGCCGATGCGCGGGCTCGTCTCGTCGTTGAGATCCCGCGCGGTCAGCATGGAGAGGCCCGGCGGCAGCTCGAAGACCTCGACCCGGCCTGGGCCTTCCTCGCCCAGGTTGCGCAGCCAGAAGGCGCGTTCGGCGTCGGCGACCAGCAGGTTGAAGCTGCGGTAGGCGGCGGGTTCGAGGTGGGCCAGCGCCCGCGCCGCCTCGGCCGCCTCGGCATGGTCGAGCGCCTCCAGCACCAGCTCGCCGCGGCTGCGCTTGCCCGCCTGGGGGCCGAGCGAGCCCATGCGGTTCAGGATGCCGGCCAGCAGCCCGTGGTCGTTCAGGCCGAGCCAGGTGCCGCCGGCCTCCCGGTCCAGGCCGGCGACGACCTCCGGCCGGTCCGGCCAGTGGCGGCCGGGCGCCAGCCAGGGCCGGTCCGTCATTTCGTCGCGGTTGGCGGCCAGGATTACCGGCCAGTCGTGGCCCGGACGGCGCAGGATGACGGTCGTGCACATGGCGGTCCGGCGGACCTCCCGAACTGGCGGTTTCCCTCGCCTAGGCGAGCCGTTATAGGGTAGAACCGCGCGTGGCGCACTGCCATATATCGGTTGACGAGCGGGAAGCGGGAGACCCAGGACATGACGACCTTCGACAAGCGCGAGAAAGACTTCGAGAAGAAGTTCAAGCACGACCAGGACCTTCAGTTCAAAGTCGAGGTGCGGCGCAACAAGCTGCTGGGCCTCTGGGCCGCCGAGCTCCTGGGCAAGACCGGGGACGAGGCCGAGGCCTATGCCAAGGAGGTGGTCGCCGCCGATTTCGAGGAACCCGGCGACGCCGACCTCGTGCGCAAGGTGCTGGGCGACTTCGAGGCCGCCGGCACCGAGTTCTCCGAGCACCGCCTGCGCAAGAAGATGGACGAGCTCCTGGCGGTCGCCAAGGAGCAGGTGATGGAGGAATAGGGGCGGCGACAGCGGGCGTTTCATGCCTGGCTGGCCGGTTGCCAGCACCGCGCGTCCCCCATTAGGCGCCCGCGTTCAGCCCCGCGCCCTATCCACAACAGGACCAACTCTTACGCCACACTCCGGGACGCTAACCATGCGGAGCTCCCCCGACACACGGCCGGGTCCACTCCGGTGTTCTTGCGAATTGTCGGGCGAACGGCAACGGGCATCGACATCGGTGACTTTCGGC
>CAMYMY010000483.1 GCA_947259625.1 uncultured Kiloniellales bacterium
AGGCCCTGCCGTCTACGCCCGGCGAGGGATGCTGTGCTGCGCTGCCGCTCCACGAGCACTGCCTGTTCAAGCTGGGCGTCCACCTGGGCGAGCTCTGGTACCTGAGCGAGCTGGCCGCCTGGCTCGGCAAGCACGCCCGCAGCCGCTTCCTCCTGACCGCCCCGCCGCTGCGCCTGCCCGGCGCCGTCGGCTCGCCGGTGACGCCGGTGGCGACGGTCTAGGTCGTGTTCTCATGAATATGTCGGTGGGGTTGTCGCGCAGAATGTCCGCTTTGTCCCCATTTCCAGCCCTTCCCACGACCCGCTTCATGTGACAGCTCGGGACCCGATCCAGACATTCGCGCGGGCTTAGCGAAGCAAGGCGTTTCAATCTCGACCTCGGCGTTCAGCATCGTCTGAAGCAGACGTCAGGCGGCATCGCGGACGAAGTCGGTAAACTCGTCGCGAACGGCTGGATCGGAAAACGAAACGATCCTATCGGTACCGATGGTAACATATCGCACATCGCTGATTTCGTTTGCTGGCATCTCCAATCTCAGCAGCTTCTCCGGCGCAATCGACGGACGGCCCATATATGAATAAAGCGCCTCGAAACCACCCGACAGCGACCCGAGAACCTCGTTCACCACCGCGCGAATCAAACGAAGCGGGTGCGTCGCCGGAACCCGGGTCTCCAGCTCCGCCTAACTGAAAAGACTGCCGCTCGAGCCATCCGCGCCGCGCATGCAATCCTCCTTCGGTTTCCAAAGGAACCACGTGAAATCAGCCTTGGCTAGGGGTTTTTCAGAAGCCTGCTCGCGCTCACACGCTTGCAATCCGCCCGCATTGCTCCAATTTCCTACTCTAGACTTATTCTAAGGTGTTGCTGTGATCCAACACTCGTCACAGTTCGTACGAAGCGTAGACGCGAGGCTCAGGTGACGTTGTCGTCAACGCGCTTATCGAAACCAGCTTGGGGCAGGTGCGCTTTGAGGGCACACGCGTTTCCCTGAACCTGACAAATCGAAACCACTAGTAACCGAAAGGTTTAACCCCAATGTCTACACGATCGATTCCTGTAGTCGCCATCCTGGCGACCGCTCTATCGCTGCTAGTGGCAGTGAACTCTGCTTCGGCACAGGGCAAGCCGAAGTCGAACCAGTTTTGGTGGCCTGAACAGTTGGACCTTAAGCCTCTCCGCCAGCATGCTGCTGAGTCTGATCCTATCGGTGAAGGCTTCAACTATGCGGAGGAGTTTAAGACTCTCGACCTGAATACCGTGAAGCAGGACATCGAGAAGGTTCTAACGACCTCACAGGATTGGTGGCCAGCGGACTACGGTCACTATGGGCCGTTTATCATTCGGATGGCCTGGCACAGCGCGGGCACGTACCGGGTGGCCGACGGCCGCGGCGGCGCAGGCGGCGGTCAACAGCGCTTCGATCCGCTCAACAGCTGGCCCGACAACGCCAACCTTGACAAGGCACGCCGGTTGCTCTGGCCGGTCAAGCAGAAATACGGTCGAAAGCTTTCATGGGCCGACCTGATGATCCTGACGGGAAACGTTGCGCTGGAGTCCATGGGCTTCAAGACCTTCGGCTTCGCCGGCGGGCGTGAGGACGACTGGGAGCCCGACATGGTCTACTGGGGGCCCGAGACCGAGTTTCTCGCGGATGAGCGCTACAGTGGCGACAGGAAGCTGGAAAACCCCCTTGCCGCTGTTCAGATGGGGCTGATCTACGTGAATCCGGAAGGGCCGAACGGCAATCCGGATCCGCTCGCGGCAGCCAAGGATATTCGCGCGACGTTCGGTCGCATGGCGATGAACGACGAGGAGACCGTTGCTCTCATCGCCGGTGGGCACACGTTTGGCAAGGCCCATGGCGCCGCCAGTCCGTCCAAGTGCGTTGGTCCCGAACCTGCAGCCGCAGGCATCGAGCAGCAAGGTTTCGGCTGGGAAAACAAGTGCGGCAGCGGCAATGCCGGCGATACGATCACCAGCGGGCTGGAAGGCGCATGGTCCGTCAACCCGATCGCATGGACCACGCAATATTTGGACAACCTGTTCGGCTTCGAGTGGGTGCAAACGAAGAGCCCCGCCGGTGCGGTTCAGTGGATTCCCAAGAACGGATCCGCATCGGATCTCGTGCCGGATGCTCACGATCCGTCGAAGCGGCATGCTCCGATCATGTTCACGACGGATCTCTCGCTTAAGGTCGATCCGAGCTATCGGAAGATAGCGAAGCGCTTCCAGGAGAATTCGGAGGAACTCGAACTCGCCTTCGCCAAGGCGTGGTTCAAGCTGACTCACCGCGACATGGGGCCGCATGCACGCTATCTTGGCGCAGAGGTTCCTGAAGAGGAACTGCTTTGGCAAGATCCCGTCCCCGCAGTCGATCATGCCTTGATCGACGGAGAGGACATCGCGGAGCTAAAGTCCGAGATCCTTGCATCGGGGTTGACCGTACCCGAATTGGTCCGGACTGCGTGGGCGTCGGCATCCACCTACCGCGACACCGACATGCGCGGTGGGGCAAACGGGGCGCGCATTCGCCTTGCGCCGCAGAAGGATTGGGAAGCCAACGATCCCGATGAACTGGCAAAGATCCTGAAGCGCCTGGAAAAGATCCAGCAGGACTTCAACGGCAGACAATCGGGCGGGAAGAAGGTATCGCTTGCCGACCTGATCGTTCTGGGCGGGTCCGCCGCCGTGGAGCAGGCCGCAAGGACGGCCGGGCTCGACGTGCAGGTACCTTTCGAGCCTGGACGCACGGACGCATCGCAAGAACAAACCGATGTGGACTCTTTTGCGGTGCTCGAGCCAACCGCTGACGGATTCCGCAATGCTGGTCGATCGGGCGAACATGTTGACCCTGACCGTTCCTGAAGTGACTGTTCTGGCGGGCGGCATGCGGGTCCTGAATGCAAATGCCGGTCAATCTGCACATGGTGTGTTCACCAACCAGCCGGGGACGATAAGCAACGACTTCTTCGTGAACCTGCTCGACATGTCCACTAAGTGGACGAAGTCATCGTCATCCGAGGGCGTTTACGAGGGTCGTGATCGAGGGACGGGTAAGCTCAAATGGACGGCCACCCCCGTTGACCTCATTTTCGGGTCGAACTCGGAGTTGCGCGCTGTCGCAGAAGTCTATGCAGCCGACGACGCCAGCGAGAAGTTCGTGCGTGACTTCGTTGATGCATGGACGAAGGTGATGAGCCTCGACCGCTTCGACCTTGCCACATCCTAGTCCGAAGTTTTCATTATCGGAGTCTGCAAGTCCCTGATCCGACTCAATAATCGGGGATGGAGGCGGTTGCGGACTGACTACACGCCGGGCCCGACGCCGAGGAGGTCGAAGGCGCGGGCCTGGAGGGGCGTGGGCTTGGTTGGCAGATCGAAGCGGTATTTCGGATTGCTGGGCAGGCTGACCTTGTTGAGGCAGAGGGTGGCCAGATCGTTGATGAGGCTGCGGAAGCTGTGCACGGGCAGGCCGTCGTCGGTGCGGCGGGCGGCGATTTTCCGCTTGGCGGCGGGCGAGCGCTGTGCCGGGGCGACGATGGACCGGCGTTCGGCCGCCGCCGCCGCGCGGTCATGGTCGTCGAACAGGATCGGCGCCAGACGCTGGCGCATGTGGAATTCCACGTAGTAGGCCAGCATGCACAGCAGGACGTGGGCGCGCACCCGCGGCGCCGTCCAATGGAACACCGGGCGGATCTCCAGATCGATGGTCTTCAGGCTCCGGAAGGCCCGTTCGACCTGGCCGAGGGCTTTGTAGGCGCCGACCGTCTCCTCGGCGCCAAGGGCCGTCTTCGGCAGGTTGGTGCGGATGACGTAGATGCCGTCGAGCCGCGCCTCGGCGGCGATGGCGTCGTCCTTGCGGCGGTAGGCGAAGCTGGTCTCGGTGATGCTCAGCTCGTAGTGCTTGGCCATCTTGTGCCTGTCGAGCACGGCGCCGACGGCCATCCCGATCTCGGCCGCGCCGCGCAACGGCGCGCGCTTGCGCTCGACCGCCAGCTTGATGCGGCTCAGGTCCCGCTCGGTGGCCGCCAGCAAGTCTGCGCGCTTGCGCCGGCGCTCGGCCGCCAGCAGGGGATTGCGGCAGACGATCAGCCGCTCGCCGGGATAGTCGGGGGCGGTGATCTCGGCCAGGTCGCGATCGTCGAACAGGGAAAGTTGCAGCGGCCCGTCCTCGGCCAGCTTGCGGATCGCCGGCGCCCTGAGCGCGGTGATCCAGTCCAGCCCGGCCGGCTCGAGATCCTCGCGGATGCGCGCGCTGGTGATCATGCCGCGGTCGCCGACCACGACCACGCGCTCCAGCTTGAAGCGCGCCTTGAGCTTATCCACCTGGGCGCCGAGCGTCGCCGGGTCGGCGGTGTCGCCCGCGAACACCTCGATCGCCACCGGGCAGCCGTCGCGATTGCACAGCAAGCCGTAGACGATCTGCGGCCGGTCGGCACGATGGTCGCGGCTGTAGCCGTGCCGGGCCAGTTCGCAGCAGCGGCCCTCGAGATAGGAGGAGCTGACGTCGTAGAGGGCCAAGGTGCCGCCGGCCAGATGGCGCTTGGCCAAGCCGGTCTCGAGCCGCGCCTGCTGCGCGACAAGCCAGTCGAGGGCCGCGTAGATCTCGCGCTCCGCCACCGCGCCCAATCCCAGCCGCTGTCCCAGGCTGGAGGCTGCCGTCTCCGGGTTCAGCGCGCGCAGCGTCGCCAGCTTGGACGCCGGGGCGATCACCCGGTTGACGATCAGGCCGAGCACCAGGTCCCGGTAGCGTCGGCTCGCGCGTCCGCCGCGGCGCTCGCTCAGCAGCTTCGGCACGCCGAGCCGCTCGGCGGTGCCGAGAACGGCGGCGACATGGCCGTGCGGCAGCGAGCGGCTTATGGTCAGCGCCTGCTCCGCCCCGGCCAGCGCCACGCCGCCGCGCAGCAGCGTGCGCAGGCCCTCCACCAGCGGCTCCGGCCAATGCGTCAGGTTGGCAAGGGTCCGCTTCTTGACCTTGCCCTCCGCCCGGTAGCTTTCTCGCAGCAGGATGGTCGGGTGCGACTTCCGATTGGGGACCGACTCGATGTGCATGGCACATCGAGTCATGACAAAACCATTTAGTCAAGCCATAAACTCCACAATTGCATGGCTACACTAATTCGCCCAAATCGGCCAATTCCGATTCCTTCTCAACGACTTAGCCAGCCGCGTGGTAAAAAGTTCGGGCTAGCAGCTAGCGGGCCGCGGCAAATAACGCAATTATGCAGGCCTGTTTCTCTCTCTCCTCTCTCTGCTCGACCTGCCCGCCAAACCGAGCATGACTTCCAGTGCGACCGCACCG
>CAMYMY010000484.1 GCA_947259625.1 uncultured Kiloniellales bacterium
GACCAGGCCGTCGACGTCGCCCTGGCGGCCGCGGCCAGGCTGATCGCCGAAGAGGTCAAGCCGGCCAAGGCCAAGGAAATCATCGACCAGTCGATCGACGAGCTCTCGACCAAGCTGAACTAGCCCCTAGGCTTCTCCATCAGTTCCAGGCGAACCTTTCGCCCGACGGCACTGGCGGCCCTGTAGACCATATCCAACCGTATCTTTGTGTTGTCCGGATCGAGCAGCCGGTCGAGTTCGCTGCGGCTCGCCCGCATCGGGCGCCCCATCTCACCCTTGGTGATGCGCCCCTTCCAGATCGACTGTATCAAGTCGGGCTTGGTCAAGGGGACGGCTGGGATCGAACCAGCGGCCCCTACAATATCAACGTAGGTGTCGCGAGTGATAAGGTATTGATTTGCTTTGATCAGTCGACACCAGGATTAGGCGGTACCCAGCTGGTGCCCAGAAATTCTAGGGCTGCACCCCCATCTTGAGCCCCGTCAGGGCGGCCACCATCCCACGCGACCAAAGTGGCTCCGCCCCTTTGGAAACCCCAGGAAACAAAGACGAAAAGGTTCAAGATGCAAGCTGCCTTACGGCAGCGTCCTGGCAACGCGGAACCCGATGGAATTGTACTTGAAGCTTTTTCCTATTGCGTCGTCACGACCACGGCTTGCGGACCGGGCCACGCTTGGCACACTATTCCAAGCCCCACCCCGCCAAACAGCACCAAAGCTACCTTCCCACGCGACTCCGTCGTTGGGAGCACCAATGTAGCTTGAATGATAGGTGTCCTCGACCCACTCAGATACGTTTCCCAACATATCGTAGAGGCCAAATTTGTTTGGAACAAACGAGCCAACAGGCGCCGTGTACGGGTACCCGTCACGACATTGGTGTGGGTCAGACGGCACGTAACGATATGCACTGGAGAGGTCATTCACGTTTGCATATTTGCAGGCTCGGATTGAATCATCACCCCAAAATCGAGACGTTTGAGTACCGGCTCTGGCCGCATACTCCCATTCCGCCTCGCTCGGAAGCCGGTAAATCTTTCCCGTCTTTTGGCTGAGCCAGGCAACATACTTTTGTACTTCCCACCAGCTCACATTCATGACCGGACGCTTCCCCCGCCCCCAGCCCTCATCAGCAATAGATGGGCAAGCTCCTTCCTTGACGCAGGTATCCCACTGCTCAAAGCTAACCTCATACCTACTTAGCGCGAACTTGTACCCCATTGTCACGCGGTGCCGTGGTTCCTCGTTCGTGTCAAGACGCTCATCCTTATCCGGCTCATTCTTCGGAGACCCCATCATGAAGCTGCCGGACGGAATGACGACCATCTCCGGGCAAACCGGGCAGTCCTTGAAGGTCTGACCAGTTTCGTACGCTTCCGGATAGGTGCCAACCAATGGCCGCAACAGCCTCGGTGCGGCGGGTCGCGGCGGCGTGACGACGACCACCTCCTCCTCACGTTCCGAACCGCGAATACCGAACTCTTGACCCCGCGTGGTGTCCGGACTTACCGCAGTGATCCGGATGTTCCCTGGACGGAACAGAAAGTCGCCGCCGTCGTGGCCGGTCCCCGGAATGCGACCGTATTCGGGGACTTGCGCATCGGACCCCAGTATGCGTCGAGCACGACTGTGCACGTCCTCCTTGATACTCCCATGCAGCGCCTGGCCTTCCATGACGTCGACGTTGTTCCGCAATCTGGCCAGCAGTTCGCGGGCGAAGATCGAGTTCCGGCCCGTGCCTACCCTGTCCAAAACGGGCTCAGTGCCGCCGGCTGTCAAGATAGTGCGCGCCCGCGTCTGGATCGTGCGCCGCAGCCAATCGACTCGCGCTTCGTTGGCTCGCATCTGTGAGGAAACTCCCTCGTCGCGCAACGCCGCGCCCGAGTAGCAGCTGTCGGCGATGACCAGCACATGCCGCGCCTTCATTCCGGCCTCAACATCGAGCAGGTCGGAGATGGTGACATAGTGAAGCCAGCGGCTGCGGCTCTCCTTGCTGGCGTCTACCCCGATCCAATACCCGCCGTCCTGCCGGATCTTGCCGTGGCCAGCGTAATAGATCAGGAGGTTGTCGCGCTCCGTGAGCCGCCTCTTCAGGGCTTCCAACTCGTCGACAATGTCATTGCGCGTGGCGTCCTTGATGACCTTCGTCTTGAATCCGTACCGCTCGCGAAGGATTTTCTCCAGGTCTGCAACATCTTCGTGCGGCGTCTTTAAGGGTTTCCAGTGCCGGTATTTTTCGTTTGCGATCAGCAGCGCATGGTATTCCCCGAAATCGATCGCCTGCGCTGAAGCTGGCCCCGCACACGCCAGCAGCAAGACCAGCGTCCCCGCCACGCGCCAAATCGCCAGGAATCGCTTGCTCATGGCCATAGCTTCTCCAGCTCCGCCAGATCCGGCTGCAGCGCCGGGTCCAACTGGGCGGCGCGTTTCATCGCCCCTATCGCCTGCTTGAGATTGCCGCGATCCTTCTCGATCCGCCCGATCAGGGCCAGGGCCTGGGCGTCGTTCGGACTGGTCTGGTGGACCAGACGCGCATAGGCGATCGCCTCGTCCAAGCGTTTCTGGGCGCGGTAAACCGACGCCAGCCCTAAGAGCGGTTCGGCAGCCGCCTTCAACGGCAGCGCGGGATCGGAGAGCGCCTTGCCGAAGGCGTCGATCGCGCCCTTCGGGTCGCCCGCCTTGGCCAGCGTCCGGCCTTGCCGAACCAATTCGGACGCGGTCCGGTCCTCACCGCGAAGGTCGAACTCGCTGCTGCCGCCCTCGGCATCTGTGGTTTGTGTCAAGCGCAGCTCGGGAATGCCAAACCCTATCATG
>CAMYMY010000485.1 GCA_947259625.1 uncultured Kiloniellales bacterium
CCTGTGGCGCTTCCGCGAAGGCTACGACCCCTACGTCAAGAAGGGCGAGGGGGTCCGCTTCTACGGCAAGCCGGACGGCAAGGCCAACATCTTCGCCCTGCCGTACGAGCCGGCGGCCGAGGAACCGGACAAAGAGTACGACCTGTGGCTCGTCACCGGGCGGGTGCTCGAACACTGGCACTCGGGGTCCATGACCCGGCGCGTGGCCGAACTGCACCGCGCCGTGCCCAATGCCGTCGTTTTCATGCATCCCGAGGACGTAAAGGCGCGCGGCCTCAAGCGCGGCCAGTCGGTCCGGCTCAAGACGCGGCGCGGCGAGGTCATGACGCGGGTGGAGACCCGGGGGCGAAACCGGCCGCCGCGCGGCCTGGTCTTCATCCCCTGGTTCGACGAAAGCCGGTTGGTCAACAAGCTGACCCTGGACTCGACCTGCCCGATCTCCAAGGAGACCGACTACAAGAAGTGCGCCGTCAGGATCGAGGCCGTGTAAGCCCGGCCGCAGGGAGAACGGGACTCCTTCGGTGCAACGCATACCGGACCAGAAGCCCGTGACCGGCCGGGGCGCCGTGAACCGGCGCAGGTTCCTCGCCGGCACGGCGCGCACCGCCTGCGGCGCGGGGCTGGCAGGGTTGCTGCTCGCGCTCTATGCCGGGTCGGCCAGATCGCGTCCGGCCACCGCCCTGCGGGCGCCGGGCGCGTTGCCGGAGGACGCGTTCCTCGGAGCCTGCGTGCGCTGCGGGCTCTGCGTGCGCGACTGTCCCTACGACACCCTGCGGCTGGCCACGCTGGGCGAGCCCGTGGCGCTGGGCACGCCCTATTTCGTCGCCCGGGAGGTGCCCTGCGAGATGTGCGAGGACATTCCCTGCGTCAAGGCCTGTCCCACCGGTGCCCTGGACCCGGGGCTGACCGATATCGACGACGCGCGCATGGGCGTGGCGGTGCTGGTCGACCACGAGACCTGCCTCAACTACCTGGGCCTGCGCTGCGACGTCTGCTACCGGGTCT
Organism: uncultured Kiloniellales bacterium; assembly: GCA_947259625.1. Lineage (GTDB taxonomy): Bacteria > Pseudomonadota > Alphaproteobacteria > Kiloniellales > JAKSDN01 > CAMYKD01. Next base: position 1,006 of record CAMYMY010000485.1, read on the forward strand.
GCCCGGTGCTCGGCGAGGCGATCACCCTGAAGCGGCTGCACAATCCGCGCACCGGAAAGCACGCCATGTTCATTCCGACGGTCCACAGCGACCACTGCACGGGCTGCGGCAAGTGCGAGCGGTCCTGCGTGCTGGAAGAGGCGGCGATCAAGGTGCTGCCGCGCAAGGTGGCGCGGGGCGAACTCGGTCACCACTACCGGCTGGGCTGGGAAGAGAAGGCGAAGCGGGGCGAGTCCCTGGTGCCCGGCCTGATCGATCTGCCCGACCGCCTGCCGGAGGTCCGACCATGAGCGCCCGGCCTAAGCCCGGCGCGGCCGCGTTCGAGCGACACGGCTGGCTGCGCGCCTACAGATGGCTCCTGCTGCGGCGCGCCTCGCAACTGCTCATCCTCGGCCTGTTCCTGCTCGGCCCGGTCGCGGGCATCTGGCTGGTCAAGGGCAATCTCGCCTCCAGCCTGACCCTGGACTGGCTGCCGCTCAGCGACCCCTACGTCCTGGTGCAGTCCCTCTTTGCCGGCCACGTAGCGGCGGGGACGGCCTTGCTTGGCGCGCTCATCGTCCTGGCGGTCTATGCGGCGATCGGCGGGCGCGTGTACTGCGCCTGGGTCTGCCCGGTCAACGTGGTGACCGACGGCGCCCATTGGCTGCGCTCCAGACTGGGTCTGCAGAAAGGTTGGCAACCCAAGCGGAATACCCGGTTGTGGCTACTGGGGGCGACCCTGGCGGTCTCGTTTGCCACCGGGACCATCGCCTGGGAGTTCGTGAATCCGGTCTCCATGGTCTTCCGAGGGCTGGTCTTCGGCATGGGCTTGGCCTGGGCCGTGGTGGCGGCCGTGTTCCTGTTCGACCTCGTCGTCAGCCGGCGCGGCTGGTGCGGCCATATCTGTCCGGTCGGCGCCTTCTACGGCCTGGTCGGGAGCGCATCGCTTCTGCGCGTGCGCGCCGACAGGCGCGCCGCCTGCGACGACTGCATGGACTGTTTCGCCGTCTGTCCCGAGCCGCAAGTGCTCACTCCGGCGCTCAAGGGGGCCCGGCATGGCCGCGGCCCTGTTATCCTATCGCCCGACTGCAGCAACTGCGGCCGGTGCATCGATGTCTGCTCGCAGGAGGTCTTCCGGTTCGGGACGCGCTTCAACAATCGGACTTGGAGCGATCTGCCGGAGCCGGAACAGAGCAAAGGGCGGAATGCCGCCTCGGCGCCTGGCGTCGGAACGTGAATCCAGGGTGCCCCACCGGCACCGCAACGATGGAGGGTTTGAGCCGTGAAGAAGATCGTCCCCATACTGGTCGGGGTCTCGGGCCTCGCCCTGGCAGTCCTGTTCGTGGCGCCCGACGTCTCGGCCCAGTCGGAAAAGGTCGAGTCGCTCAGGGGGCCGGTTCTGCTGGAAGAGACAAACCCGGCACCGGCCGTGGAGAAGCAGAGCACCCAGGACGGTGGCTTCGCCCGGGCCTACCGGCAGCAGCCACCCCTGATCCCGCATGAGATCGACCCTTACGGGATCGATGCGAAGGCCAACCAATGCCTGGGCTGTCACGACTGGCCGTACAATGCCGACGTGGGCGCGCCGAAGGTGAGCGAGACCCACTATGTCGACCGCAACGGCGTTGCGCTGGACCGCGTGGCGCGGGCCCGCTGGTTCTGCACTCAGTGCCATGTGCCACAGGCCGCCGAGCGACCGTTGGTCGAAAATTCTTTCAAGTCCGCTGCCGAGATCGAGTAGGCTTCGCTTTCCTTGGGTCGCGACCGCGGCCCCGCCCGTTGTGGCGGCGGGGCTCGTCGGACCGCGCGAGGGGCCTGACCGCGGGCG
>CAMYMY010000486.1 GCA_947259625.1 uncultured Kiloniellales bacterium
CCGTTACCTCTTCATGAAGGTCGCCCTTCCCTTCGCGTTCGGCGGCATGGCGCTGTTCATGGTCTATGGGCTGAACATCGGCGAGCTCGACTCGACGGGCAAGCTGATAGCGACCCTGGTCGCAGTGATACTGGGCGCCTATTTTCCCGACATCATGATCAAGAACGCAGCCACGAAGCGGCAGGGTCTGATCCGTAAATCGCTTCCCGACGCGCTCGACCTGATGGTGATCTGTGCCGAAGCCGGCCTCAGCTTGGACGCGACGCTGATGCGCGTGGCCGACGAGATGGTCTCCGCCGGTCCCGAGATGTCGGACGAGTTCAGCATCACCAGTCTCGAGCTCGGCTTCCTGCCGGAACGGCAGAAGGCCCTGGAGAACATGGCGACCCGCTGCAACCTGCCCGGCGTTCGCGGCATGGTTAACACACTGTCGCAGGCCGAGCGGTATGGTACGCCTCTGGCCCAATCGCTGCGTGTTCTCTCCCAGGAGTCGCGCGACGAGCGCATGATGCGGGCTGAGGAGAAGGCGGCCCGCCTGCCGGCCCTCCTCACGGTGCCGATGATCCTCTTCATCCTGCCGCCGCTGTTCATCGTCCTGCTCGGACCGGCGGTCCTGCAGGTCATGGACAACTTCACCGGCGTGTTCTAGGCCCCCGCTAGGCCCCCGCGGCCTCCTCCCGAAGACCGGCCTCAGGCGGACAGGGCCTGGGCGACATCGTCCTTGATGTCCTCGACGTCCTCCAGGCCGATCGACATCGCCGGATGGGTGATCAGGCTCTTGCTGTCGCCCAGGTTGTTCGAAATGTCGACCAGCTTCAGCGCGTTCAGGAAGCGGAACGCGCGCCCTTTGCCGCCCTCCAGCTCGAACGCGACCAGGGTGCCGCTGTCGTCCATCTGGCGCCGGGCCAGCTCGGCCTGCGGATGGCTGGCCAGCCCCGGGTAGAGGGTCCGCCGGACGCCGGGCCGGTCCTCCAGGAAGGCGGCCACCGCCTTGGCGTTGGCGCAGTGGCGGGCGACCCGCGGCTCCAGGGTCTCCAGGCCCTTGAGCAGGATCCAGGCGTTGAACGGGCTGATCGCCGGGCCGGTATGGCGCATGATGGGGACCAGCCGCTCCTCGACGAAGTCCTGGCTGCCCAGGATCGCGCCGCCCAGGCAGCGGCCCTGGCCGTCGATGTGCTTGGTGGCGGAATAGACCACGACGTCGGCCCCGAACGCCATCGGCCGCTGCAGGAGGGGCGTGGCGAAGACGTTGTCGACGATCAGGGAGGCCCCCGCCCGCCGCGCCAGCTCGGCGACCGCGGCGAGGTCGATGATCTCGAGCGTCGGGTTGGACGGGGTCTCGAGGAACACGCAGGCCGCCCCCGGCGCCAGGGCCTGCCGCCAGGCCTCGAGGTCGGTGCCGTCGATCAACACGGTCTCGATCCCGAAGCGGGGCAGGATCTCGGCGATGATGTAATGGCAGGAGCCGAAGAGGGCGCGCGCCGCGACGACCCGGTCGCCGGCCTTCAGCTGGCAGATCAGCGCGGCGAAGACCGCCGCCATGCCGCTGGCCGTGGCCCGGCAGGCCTCGGCGCCCTCGAGCAGCCGCAGGCGCTCCTCGAACATCGAGACCGTCGGGTTCGCATAGCGCGAGTAGACGAAGCGCTCGATGTCGCCCTTGAAGGCCGCCTCGGCTTGTTCCGCCGTGTCGTAGACGTAGCCCGAGGTCATGAAGATCGCCTCGGAGGTCTCGCCGAAGGCGCTGCGCGCCGTGCCGCCGCGCACCAGCTCGGTCTGCCGGCGCCAGGGCCCGGGCCTCGTTTTGTCGGGCGTGGTCATTCTCCTCCCCCCTTCGATCGGCTCAGCTCTGGACCCAGGGCAGGCCCCTGGCCTTCCAGCCGCCCTGCCGCCCGCGGTGGTGCGCGCCGTCGCGGTCGCCCTCGAAGCCCTCGGCCACGTTGTAGCAGCAGCGGTAGCCGGCCCGGGTCAGCGCGACGGCCGCATGGCGCGAGCGCACGCCCGAGCGGCAGATCAGCAGCACCGTCTGCTCCCGCCCCACGCCCTTGGCCTCGAGCTCGGCCAGGAAGTCCGGGTTGAGCTGCATCCGTGGAAAGGTCTGCCAGGCGACGCAGACCGTCTGCTTGCCGAGGCCGCCGAGGTCCGGCAGGCCGACATAAGTCCATTCGGCGTCGGTGCGCACGTCGACCAGGACCGACTCCGGCTCGTCCTCAAGGATCTGCCAGGTCTCGGACGGGTTTATGTCACCCGCATAGCCTTGATCGGACATCGTCGCCTCGCCGCCCTCCGGACCCGGTCGGGCCCAACAAAAAAACCGCCGCGGCTCTTGCCGGGCGGTCTGACCGCTCGCTTTAGCCGCATTTCTAGAGCGCCCGCAAGCTAAGCTTCAAATCGGCGCTTGACCCTAGGCAACACGCAAGCGGGCCGAATGTCAAGCGCTCGGTTGGCGCGCTCGGTTGGAGCCTGCACCAGCCGGACAAGCCGCCTGACGCGAGCGGCTTTGCCACGCGGCGCCCCCGAAACCCGCCATTCCCCGGCGCGTCTGTGCAAGGCCGGCGGTCGATGACGATCCCGACCGCAGAGCCTCGAGGCGCCGCAGCGCTCGCTTTGATGCCCTATCCCGCCTTTCGGTACACGCTGATCCAATGGCGTAAATCCGCGTATCGTGACGAAAACGGATAGGTCCGGAACGGCTCGGTCTGTTCCTCGAGCAACCAGGCTCCCGAACGCTCGAGATCGGTGATCTTTTGACCGAAGCCGCATTCATCCATGGCAATCTTGGAGATCGAAAAAATAATCGGCGCGCCGGGTTTGGTGATCTCGAGCAAGCCGTCCAAGGAGTCCGATGGCGCATGGCCATGCGTGAGAACGCCGGCAGCCGTCACGGCATCGAAGCTCTCCCTGGGCAGATCGATCTCGGCGCCGAGCAGCATCTTGTGCAGTTCGACGTAACAATCCTTGGCGTGCGCCGCGGCGAGCATACCGTCCGACGCGTCGATACCGACGATGTTCGTGTAACCGATCAGGCGCAAGACCTGTGCCATGTTGCCGGTGCCGCAGCCACTGTCCAGGATTCTGGCGTTTCTGTCCCGAATGTATCGCCCCGCCATGCCGGCCATCAGGGCTATATAGGGGTTGCCGGACGCCCAGAGATCCTGGTCGTAGTCGCGAGCCCAGTCGTCATAGGCTCGGTCGAGCTTTTCCCGGTCGCCCCCCGATTGGTAGACCGCATCCAGCCGCTTTTCGAGATTGTCGGACATCGTCATACCTCAAAGGCCATATCCACCGAGGGTATCATACCAGCGAGCCGATGAAGGCCTTCATCGGCTCGCTGGCAAGCGCGACCGCGCGCCCGCAGCGAAGCGAGGACAGCCAAGCAGACGGATGTCTGCGCCC
>CAMYMY010000487.1 GCA_947259625.1 uncultured Kiloniellales bacterium
TCGCGCGCCCGCCGGCCGTCCGAGGCGCGCCACGTGATCGCCCACCTGGCACGCACGAGCGGCGCGGCGCCCCTGAGCGAGCTGGCGGCGCTCTGGGGCCGCGACCTCTCGACGCTGAGCCGCGGGGTGCGGCGGATCGAGGCGCGCAGCGCCCGCGAGCCCGCGTTTGCCAAGCGCCTCGAAGAGATCAATAATGCAATAACGCAAGCCTGACCCCTTTTCCAATAACGCAAGCCTGACCCCTTTTCTGACCCCTTTTCACTTTTCAATAGATGTTTACTGTGCATGGGCTCGTTTGCTCACATGTCCGCGGCCGCTCCGCGGGCCCAGCGGGCTCCGCTCCCCTAAGGGGCTTTCCGCGTGCCGCTTCCGTGCTACACCGATGGCAGCAGGAAGGGGAGGGCGCGCCATGGGCGGTTCGAAAGGCATGCGGCGGGGCTTGACCCGCTATGGGGACGAGGGCTTCGCGCTCTACCTGCGCAAGGCCTTCATCAAGGCGCTCGGCTACTCCGAGGACGCGCTGGAGCGGCCCGTGGTCGGCATCGCCGATACGTCCAGCGGCTACAACGCCTGCCACGCGACCGTGCCGCAGATCGTCGAGGCGGTCGAGCGTGGCGTGCTCATGGCCGGCGGGCTGCCGGTTTCCTTCCCGACCATCTCGCTGCACGAGTCCTTCGCCTGGCCCACCTCCATGTACCTGCGCAATTTGATGGCCATGGACACGGAGGAGATGCTGAGGGCCCAGCCGATGGACGCGGCGGTGCTGATCGGCGGCTGCGACAAGACCGTGCCGGCCCAGCTCATGGCCGCGGCCAGCGCGGACCTTCCGGCGATCCTGGTGGTGACCGGGCCGATGCTGCCGGGCAGCCACCGGGGCGAGCGCCTGGGCGCCTGCACGGACTGCCGGCGGCTCTGGGCACGCTTTCGCTCGGGCGAGCTTGACGACTCCGAGGTCGCGGCGGCGGGCGCCCAGCTCGTGCCGACGGCGGGGACCTGCGGGGTCATGGGCACGGCCAGCACCATGGCGTGTTTGACCGAGGCGCTCGGCATGATGCTGCCCGGCGGCGCGGCCATTCCGGCGGTCGAGGCCGCGCGCCTGCGCCACGCCGAGGCGACCGGCGCGCGCGCCGTGGCCCTGGCGGAACATGGACCCACACCCGGGCAGATCCTGACGCCCGCCGCCTTCGCCAACGCGCTCCGCGTGCTGCTGGCCGTCGGCGGCTCGACCAACGCACTGATCCACCTGGCGGCGGTGGCGGGGCGCCTGGGCATCGCGATCGACTATGACGCCTTCGACCGCCTGGGCCGCGAGACCCCTTTTCTCGTCGACCTCAAGCCCTCGGGCCGCCACTACATGGACGGGTTGCACCGCGCGGGCGGCCTGGGGCCCGTCCTGCGCGCGCTGGCCCCGCGGCTCGACCTCGGCTGCCTCACGGTGACCGGGCGCGCCTTGGGCGAGGAGATAGAGGCCCTGCCGCCGGCCTGGGAGCAGGACGTGGTACGACCGCTCGCCGACCCGCTGCACGAAGGCGGCGCGATCGCGGTCTTAAGCGGCAACCTGGCTGGCGACGGGGCCATCATCAAGCAGTCGGCGGCTTCGCCCGCGCTGCTGAGGCACAGTGGCCGTGCCGTCGTGTTCGACTCCCTGGACGACCTGGCGGCGCGCATCGACGCGCCGGACCTGGCGGCCGAACCCTCCGATGTGCTTGTGTTGCGCAATGCCGGGCCCAAGGGCGCGCCCGGCATGCCCGAGGCCGGGTATATCCCGATCCCGCGCAAGCTGGCCGAAAAAGGCGTCACCGACATGCTGCGGATCTCCGACGCGCGCATGAGCGGCACGGCCTTCGGCACCATCGTGCTGCACGCCAGTCCCGAGGCGGCGGCCGGCGGCCCGCTGGCGCTGGTCGAGGACGGCGACACGATCGCCCTTGACGTGCCCGGGCGGACGCTCACCCTGGACGTGCCCGAGGACGAGTTGGCGCGGCGCCGGGCGGCCTGGACGCCGCCGGTCATGGGCGAGGGCCTCACCGGCTACCGCCGGCTCTACCACGACACGGTGCTGCAGGCGCCCCAAGGCTGCGACTTCGATTTCCAGGTCCGCCCGGTCACCGCCCGCACGCCGTGAGCCGCCGGTTTGGCCGCGCCCCGAGGAACGGAACCGGGCAGGGCAAACCCGCACGGCCCTTCGGCTGCGATCGGACCGTTCGATCAGAAGCTGTAGCGCAGGCCGACCTGGAACGTGCTGTTCAGGTAATCGTAGTCGAAACCAGCAAATTCTGGCGATTCGGTCCCGAAGAACCGGTAGTCCAGGCTCACCGCCAGCGCAGGGTTGAACTCGTATGCCACACCGACACCGAGCTGGAACGCAAAAAGGGTGTCGTCTTCGGTGGATCCAGATGCGGGTTCGAGCTCGACGATGGCCACGCCCAGACCACCGCCCAGGTAGGGGACCCAGGGCGTGCCGGTCGTGATGTCGTAATAGCCGTTGGCCAGGAAAGCGACGGAACGAATTTCGTTGCCGGCGGGTAAGCCGCCGATCTCATCAAGGTCGTTATTTCGGTAGGTGACCTCGCCGTCGAAGCGGACATTGGGGTTCAATCGGTAGCCCACGACTCCGCCTGCCGCGAAACCCGGATCAAAGGAAAGATCAACTCCAGAAATGTCAGTCTCGTGGGTCAGGTTCAAACCGCCGTGGGCGCCGACATAGATTCCTGCGGCCGAGGCGCCTTGCATGCCGAGCAGCAGGACCGCCGCGGCGATCGCCGGTAGTTTCAGAGTTCGCGTAATACCCTCTCCTATA
>CAMYMY010000488.1 GCA_947259625.1 uncultured Kiloniellales bacterium
TGCTCGCACCCGGCACATTCGTCTTCGTGTTGGCCGAATTCGGTTTTCGTTTCCCCCGGCATAGTTTCGAATCCAGGCGGCTCGTCATCATCCGGATACGGATCGTAGTCAGCAAACAAAATGCACTCCATCTGATCGGCTCTCCGCACCGCATCGCCAGGCGTCTTGAAGCGCTCGAGCTCCAAGTACTCTCGCAGCCCGCTGAGCACCCGCGCCACGTCTCTATGCAGCCATTTGAGGCTCTTCATTGCAGCCGAATACTCTACAACCGTCCGCCACAGCCTATCGAATTCCGCGACGGGAAAGCGCCGCCCGCGCTCACCTAGCCGTGCATCGAACTCCGCATGTGCTTCCAGGACACGATTTGCCAAGGCGTCGAGTGTCGGGTTCTCCAAGGCATCCATTTTGGTCAATGTTTGCCTTCCCATCTTATTCGTCCACAGCAACCCGGGGAACAGAATTGCAAGCTTGTGGCGCGGTTTGTTCTCTCCGAAGGCATTTCGAAATCGTTGTCAGCTTATCCCATTTGGAACCTCGGTAACTGATGAAAGCATCCCTCGATTCTATCGCTCTTCATCACGCGGCTCGCGGACTTCGACCTCGGGCTCCTCCTCAACAAGGTTGTCGGGCACGAAGGTTATGCGCATGCCCCAGCCCGCATGTGTTAGAAGAAGCTGGCCGAACTCGCCAAGCGACAGTTCCTGGTCGTCGATATATATCGTCATTTCGCCGTCCGGCCGGCCGTCCTCGATGAAGCAGCGGAGCACGTCGCCACGCGGCACCCACTGGTCGCTTCGTTCCGAGTGTTTGATTTGCGGTTGACCAGGTGGAATCTCGATCACGATGTTTTCGTACTCCGCGGCCAGTTGATCCCTGGCAGAGATCATGTCGTTGAACATGTTCAGGATCGTCTGGTCCGACATTTGGCGGACTTGCCGGCCAATCTTGAAATGAGTCGTCGAGATAGTCGGGTCGGCAAATTCGATGACGGCTCCATCGTCTTCCCTGGAGATTTTCACTTCGTCCAGAGCGGCATGTCGGGGCTTCTTGATGCGCAAGAGGCTGCTCCTTACGACTACGGATAGACCTTCCACGCCTCGACCAGAACACATTTCTTTCCGGTCTCTCGGACAGCGCCAGCAATTGTCCAGCCAACTCGGCATAGCTTCGTCGCCTCTACCGGCAGGCAGATCGGACCCAACAGTCGGCCGTCCTCGAAGCCTTCGAGCCATACCTTGCCGGGTTCCATGCGCATGATCTCGAAGCGGTCTTCGATGTCCGTGTCCTCAGGAGAATACTTGTTCGATGTGACCTCGTAGAGTACGGCGCCCAGCTTTTCGGCTCTGGGAAGATCGCGCGCCGCGTCGGTTCCGCGCTCCACGGTGTCCCCGGCTTGTTCAGCCGTCGCATAGCCCTTGTCCGCCAGCCACTTCGCCAGTTTCTTGGTGACGGTACCCGACGCGCGCAGCAAATCCTGGCCGGCCATCACCTTGCTGACCATGAAGTAGCTCAGGAACTCCCCTATATGCGGCAGGATGTGCTCCGGCCCGAAAATCTCGCAGAACTCTCGGTGCTGGTCGCCTTCGGCGTTGAAGAGTTCTTCCCACAGCTCGTACTTGCCCTTGTCCAGCGAATTAGCCGCGTATCCGTTCAAGCTGTGCTGAAGCAGCTCGATCACATCTGCATAGAGGCCGTAGGTCTTCGCAGCGAGGCGAGCCTTTTCGTCAGCGAGGTACCCGGCAAGCACCGCTGAAATCGTTGGACTGGCGACCGCAGCTGCCTCGCCGCCAGGCGTATTGTCTCCCGCCGTACCTTGCACGATCCGCTCCCATCAATTCGCTTCCCCTCCGGCTCTTGGGCCGTACCGGATGTGGACAACATCGAGCGTCTGTCTGACAATCCCAGGGTCATCACCGACGGGAAGCCAGAAGTGCGACTCTGGCCGCATTGCCTACTTCTATGTCCGCGTCGTCGGTCAGACGCCGCAGCGCCGCTACCTTGCGAGGGTCGTCACGGACAGCGAGCGCTTCGGCCACCACCTGCCGAATCGCGGGGCACGGGTCATCAACCAGCCGTAACAGCCAAGTCACCGCGGCCCTTCCATCCAACTCCGCGAGCGCCTCCGCGACGACGTAACGAACGTTTTCGTCCGAGATCCGTTCGGCCAGGCGCCCGAGACTGACCGCGGTCTCCTCGTCCGACACTGGAACGAGAGAGTCAACGATCTTGGGAATTTCGTCGATAGCCGCCGTTTGGAGACGAGACTCGAGGACCTTCTTGACGGGCCCGTGCCCAAGGTTGCCAAGCGCGATGAGCGCGGCATCAATTACCTCGGCACTCGTGTCCTTGCAGAGCTCCAACAGACGCTCGATGTTGCTGCGCGTTCCGATGACTGCCGCGAGAGTGCAGGCCGCCTCGCGCACTTCCGCTTCATCATGGTCGAGGTGAAGGCGAAGCAGCACCACAGCTGGCCGATGGCTCACCGACGCAAAATAGCGCAGCGCCGCCGCCACGGACGCATGTCCTAAGGCACCCTGCTCTACAAGACGTATTATTGCGGGCGCAGCATCGGCTGTGCCGACCGCGGTGAGCGCATCTAGCGCGGCGACCACTTCAGGCACGGTGCGCGATCGATCGAAGCCGGCGTGGCGGCGACACACGCGCACCAATAATGGAGCGGCTGTCGCTTCGCGGCGTCGCTCCACCTCTGCAATGAGGGGCACGAGATCACGGCTATCGCCCGTCGGGTCGTCAATTCGCGCTTCGAGGGCGCCGAGCAGGACCTCCCGCGTCACATCGCAAGGCGGCCCCCCGTGACCCACGGTCTCGGCAGAATCGCCATCCCGCTCGCGCCATGCAAACAGATCGAGTTGCGAAGAGCGGAAACCTTCTCGGCCTTCCCTCATTCGAGCCTCCGGGCCTCAATTCTACCCGAATCTCAGGGAGAACACAGTACGACGATTTGGGCCGCCGTTCCGTTCCGCCATGCCCTCCTGGAACGCGACGGCGCAGCGCACGGCATCAACCGCGCTGGCGAACTCGGCGAGCAGCCCGTCTCCCGTCGTCTTGACCACTCGGCCCGGATGCTCGGCGATGCACGGTTCGATCAACTCGGTGGGGTGGGCGCTGACTGTGGCGAGCGTGCCCTCCTCATCTTCACCCATCAGCCGCGAGCAGCCCGCAACGTCGGCGGCGAGGATGGCGGCGTGGCGCCGTTCGACGGGGTCTTCGACCATGCAGCCGCTTCCTCCCAGACGCGCGGTAGGGTTTGAATTCTATGTGCTGGCGGAGGGTGAGTCCATGGAGCCCGAATGTCGGCTTGGGGTCAGACCTTGCCCTCAGCGGCGCTTTCAATCCACGACCGGAGTCAGGTGTAGAGCCGACGAAACGGGGCAAAACGTCAGCTTGCTGCCCCAAACTCACCGTCCTGGCGATGGCTCTGCCAGGACCGGGGATAGCCAAGGCGACATTAGACTTGCCTAGAT
>CAMYMY010000489.1 GCA_947259625.1 uncultured Kiloniellales bacterium
CCGAGCGCGCCGAGCGAGCCGAGGTAGAGCTCCTGCGAGTCGGGCGGCGAGGGCTTCAGCAGCACCTGGAACTGGTAGTAGTGCTGCAGGCGGTTGGGGTTCTCGCCATAGCGGCCGTCGGTCGGCCGGCGCGAGGGCTGCACGTAGGCGGCCCGCCAGGCCCCGGGGCCGAGCGCGCGCAGCGTGGTCGCCGGGTGGAAGGTGCCCGCCCCCACCTCCAGATCGTAGGGCTGCAGGACGACGCAGCCCTGGCGCGCCCAATAGTCCTGCAGCTTCAGGATCAAACGCTGAAAACAGGTGTCGGGATCGGCGGCCCGGGGCTTGCCGGCGCCGGAGGGAGAGCTTGCAGGAGGCATGGAGCGGCCGGTCGTTTTCGCACTGCACAAAACGCCGTGAGATTAGCCGCCGGGTCCGGGCGAATCAAGCGCCGGCGGGGGCGCGGTTACTCGGCCACTTCGATCAGGCTGTCGAGGACCGTCTCCGCGACGACGCGGTTGCGGCCCTGGCCCTTGGCGCAATAGAGCGCCTGGTCGGCGCGCTGCACCAAGGCGTCCAGCGGCTCGCCCAGCTGGAATTTAGCGACGCCGATCGAAACCGTCACGGTGCCGTAGCTCTTGGCCGTCTTCTTGTTCTGCACCTTCCGGGAGGCCAGGGATCTACGTATCTGCTCGGCCACTGTGCAGGCGTCCCGCAGGTCGGTCTGCGGCAGGATCACGACAAACTCCTCGCCACCGAAGCGCGCCGGGGTGTCCCGGCCCTTGACCCCCTCTGTCAGCTTGCGGGCGACCACCCTCAAGACCTCGTCGCCGATCAGATGGCCGTAGGTGTCGTTGAACTTCTTGAAATGGTCGATATCGATCAGCAGAAGGCAAAGGTCCCCGCCCGACTCCATCGCATCGGCCGCCGCCGCCCGGAGGGTCGCATCGAAATACTTGCGGTTCGCGATGCCGGTCAGCGAGTCCGTCATGGCCTCGCGCCGGACCTCTTCCAAGTGCTGGCGGAGCTCGCCGATCTGCTGGGACGACTGGCCCAGCCGGTTTTCCAGGGCCTCGCTCTTTTCGACGATCTGCCGGGTTTCGCTCAGGATCCCCCGAACCAAATCGGCGATATGCTCGGAATTGGGGACCTCGGCCAGCTCGCCCGAGAAACCGGCCAGTTTGTCGCCATAGGCGCTTTGGTCGCGGCCCGCCTCGCCGAGCTGCTCGAGGACCTCGGTAACCGCCGCCTGAACCCGCGCGCTGGTCTCTCGAATTTCGCGGCCTTCCCCGTCGAAGCCGAAGTACTTGTCGTAGATCTCCTGGTTGCGCTCGAGCGTGAACTCGACCTTGTTGCTGATCAGGACTTCCAGGGCCCGGGCCAGCTCGGGAACCTGGCCGGAATGATAGGCATACCAAACCGTGAAGTTCGCCGGCGTGGCCGGGATCTCGCGCTCCGCCATCGATTGCCGCGCCGAATCGGCGTATTCCGCCGCCTGATCGATGGTTCCGGTCAAATCCATGGTGGTCCTCTTGCCCCGCCTCGAATTGGGCCGCTCGGCTGCACCAGCGCGAACAGGAGGCCGGCCCACAAAGGCGATGGAGCCGGCAACCGGAAGGTCTGGCTCAGCAAGACTAGTTTGTAAAGATTAGTAAGATATTATCATGGACGCTTGACGCATCTCCAGGGCCAACCTTTCCAGTCGCCCTATTTCCGGCACCTCGATACCCCGGGGGCCGGCGATGCCTGACCTAATAGGGGCAGTCAGAGCGTCCGCAGTTTCCCGCCGCGCGGGCGGCCACGTAGATCCGGCAGACCGGGCATTGCACCATATCCTCCGCCCCCTCGGCCGGGCTCTTGGCGCCGCCGGCGCCGCGCTGCGCAGCCCGTTTTGGCTTGCCGCCGCGGGCGGTCTCTTCGAGCTTCCTGGCCTCCTGCAGGCGCGACACCAGCTTGAAGCCGTACCAGACGGCGCCGACGATGGCGGCCAGCACGAGCAGTTTTTGCAGCGAGAAACCGAACATGAGGGTTTTTAGGGCGGCCCGTGGGACCGGTCAAGCCGACGCCCGGATCGTGCCCTTTGGAAGCAGGAAAGGCCCATCGCGAAATCGGCCGGGCGCGTTTGCGGCTCCTTTACCAAATTCCCCGATACTCGCGAGCCTCGAGCAGGAGACCCGTATTGGCAGCGCCCTGCCCAACTCCCGCTAGGCCCGTTTTTCGATTGGAGATCCGATGGCCACCGATTCGCTCTCGAACCAGGACCCCGACGCAAGCGGTGGGCCCGCGATCGGCCGGGATCCGATGGAGACCGTCCGCGCCGGAACGACCGCGCAACGCATGGCCGTGGCGGAACAGGCCTCGATTTCCCCCGGCTTGGTGGAGGCGCTGGTCGAGACCGGTGACGCCGAGGTCATCGCCACCCTGTTGAGCAATCGCTCGACCGAGATCACCGAGCGGTTGCTCCTGAAATGCCTGGACCTCCTGCCCGACAGCGAACAGGTGCATCGGGCCATGGTCGGACGCGCCCGACTCCCGGTGACGGTGGCGCAACGCCTCGTCACGCTCGCCTCCGGCCGCCTGATCGACGAAGTGATCGCCCGCCACGCGCTGCCGCCGGCCCCGGCGGGCGAGCACGCCGAGCTGGGGCGGAAACGTCCGCAATGGTGGTCCCACCACATGGCGGGTTACTTCAGATAGATCCGGCTTCCGGCCCCCGCATCGGGACAACGCCCATCCAGCCGCTGGCAAGGCGCCCGGAGATCCAAAACGGGTCGCCGGATCCGTTGGCCTGACCGCCGTGCCGGCCGGCCCTGC
>CAMYMY010000490.1 GCA_947259625.1 uncultured Kiloniellales bacterium
TCGCGCTCAGCCTGCCGCTCGCGCTGATCGCCATCGTGCTGTCGACGGCGATCGCGATTCCCCTGGGGGTCACAGCCGCGGCCCACCGCAACCGGGCGGCCGACCTCGGCATCATGGGCTTCACCCAGGTCGGCATCGCGGTGCCGACTTTCTGGTTCGCCATCCTGCTGATCCTGCTCTTCTCCGTCGAGCTGAAGTGGCTGCCGGCGGGAGGCTTCGCCGGCTGGGACGCGGGCCTCTGGCCGGCGCTGAGGACGCTGCTGCTGCCGGCGGTCGCGCTGGCCCTGCCCCAGGCGGCGATCCTGGCGCGGGTGACGCGCTCCTCGGTTCTCGAGACCCTGGGCGAGGACTACGTGCGCACGGCGCGCGCCAAGGGCCTCGACCGGCGCGCGGCGCTTTGGCGCCACGCGGTGCGCAACGCGCTCATTCCCGTGGTCACGATCATGGGGTTGCAGTTCTCGTTCCTCCTGGCGGGTACGATCATCATCGAGAACGTCTTCTATCTGCCGGGGCTGGGACGGCTCATCTTCCAGGCGATCGCGCAGCGCGACCTGATCGTGGTCAAGGACGTCGTGGTGCTTCTGGCCGGCACGGTGGTCGTCGTCAACTTCGCCGTCGACATGGCCTACGCGGCCCTGGACCCGAGGCTGCGCGGGGGCGTCCATGACCTCTGAGACGCTGCGCGAGATCTGGTCGAAGGGGCTGACGAGCCGGAGCTTCACGGTCGGCGCCGCGATCACCCTCGCGCTGGTCGGCGTGGCGCTGGCCTCCTTGGCCTGGACCCCCTATGCGGTGACCGAGATCAACGTGCCGATGAAGCTGCGGCCGCCCTCGGCCGACCACTGGCTGGGCACCGACCAGTTCGGCCGCGACGTGCTTTCCATGATGATGTTGGGCGCGCGCAACTCCATCGTCGTGTCGCTCGTCGCGGTCGGCATCGGCGCGGGCCTCGGCGTGCCGCTGGGCGCGCTGGCCGCCGCCCGGCGTGGCTGGGTCGAAGAATCCGTGATGCGCTTCAACGACTTCGCCTTCGCGTTTCCGGCGCTGCTGTCCGCAGTGATGATCACGGCGCTGCTCGGCCCCGGTGCGGTCAACTCGATCATCGCGATCGGGATCTTCAACATCCCCGTCTTCGCGCGGGTGACGCGGGGCGCCTCGCTCAGCCTGTGGCAGCGCGAGTACGTCCTGGCCGCCCGGGTTGCCGGCAAGGGCGCATCCAGGATCACCCTCGAGCACATCCTGCCCAATATCGCCAGCGTGCTGATCGTCCAGATGACGATACAGTTCGCGCTCGCGATCCTGGCCGAGGCCGGACTGTCCTACCTCGGCCTCGGCACCCAGCCGCCCAATCCGAGCTGGGGCAAGATGCTGAACGAGGCCCAGACCTTCATGTACCTGGCGCCCCAACTCGCGATCTTCCCCGGCGCGGCGATCGCGGTCACGGTGCTGGGGCTCAACCTGCTGGGCGACGGCCTGCGCGACGTGCTCGACCCGCGCCTGCGCCGGGTGCGGTGAAGCGGCCATGGCGCTCTTGGAAGTCGAAGGCCTGAACGTCGAGATCGCGGGCGACTGGGGCCGGGCGCGGGTGCTCGATCACGTGGACTTCGCCCTGGAGCGGGGGCGGAGCCTGGGGATCGTCGGCGAGTCGGGCTGCGGCAAGTCGATGACCGCGCTCGCCGTCATGGGCCTGTTGCCCGAGGCCGCGCAGGCAGGAGGCCGGATCCGCTTCGACGGCGAAGACCTGCTGAGCATGGAGGAGAAAGCGCTCTGCCAAATCCGCGGGCGCCGGATTGCCATGGTGTTCCAGGAGCCCATGACCGCGCTCAATCCGGTCAAGTCGATCGGCGTGCAGGTGGCCGAGGGCCTGCGGCGGCACCTCGGCCTCGGGCGGGCCGAGGCGAGGGGCCGCGCCGTCGCGCTGCTCGATCGAGTCGGGCTGCCTTCGCCACGCTTCCCCCCGGGGCTCTACCCCCATCAGCTGTCCGGCGGGCAGCGCCAGCGCGTCGTCATCGCCATGGCGCTGGCCTGCGGCCCCGACCTCTTGATCGCCGACGAGCCCACGACGGCGCTCGACGTCACGATTCAGGCGCAGATCCTCGACCTGATCGCCGAGGTGGTCGCGGAGGCGGGCATGGCGCTCATGCTGATCACCCACGATTTGGGCGTGGTCTGGGAGAACACGGAGGAGATGATCGTCATGTACGCCGGGCGCGTCGTCGAGCGGGGCGCGACGGAAGAAGTGTTCCGGCGCATGTCCCATCCCTATACCCGCGGCCTCTTCGCGGCCCAGCCCGGCGTGGTCGAGGCGGCTCCGGGGAGCCCCAGCCTGGGCCCCGGGCGGACGCGTCTGGCGACGATTCCGGGGCAGGTGCCGGATCCCGCCGATCTTCCCGCCGGCTGCGTCTTCGCCGCGCGCTGCCCGCGGGCCGACGACATCTGCCGGCGGGAGGCGCCGCCGGAGGCCGTGATCGTCCCGGGCCATGTCGCCGCCTGCCACCACCCGGTCCCGGAGGGGGACGAGGCTTCATGAGCGCCGCCGAGCCTTTCCTCGAAGTCGACGGCATCGTGCGCGACTACGTCCTGCCGCGGCGGCGTTTGCTGGCGCCGGCGCCGCGACTGCGCGCCCTGCACGGGGTCAGCCTCGAACTCGGCGCGGGAGAGAGCATTGCGGTGGTCGGCGAGTCGGGCTGCGGCAAGTCGACCCTGGCGCGCACGGTGCTGGCCCTCGAGAGGCCGAGCGCGGGGACGGTGCGGCTGCTCGGCCGCAACCTCTTCGCCCT
>CAMYMY010000491.1 GCA_947259625.1 uncultured Kiloniellales bacterium
TTCCATGACAGTGCCTCCTCAAGCCTCGAGATAGGGTTCGAAGGCGGGCGTGCGCAGTTCGTCGAGCCCCTCGCCCTCCCGCACGACGAACAGCGCGGCAAGGTTTTCCCGCTGGGCCAGCCGGAGCCCCGCCCCGGGTCCGAGGACCATCAGGGCCGTGGCCAGCGCGTCGGCGCGCATCGCGGTTTCGGCGACGACCGAGACCGAGGCGAGGCCGTGGTCGACCGGCCGGCCGCTGCGCGGGTCGATGATGTGGCTATAGCGCCTGTCGTCCCGCTCGAAATAGTCGAGGTAGTCGCCCGAGGTGGCTAGGGCGCCCCCGTCCAGCCGCACCACGCGCCGGACCGCCCTGGCGCCCGCCTCGGGTTGTTCGATGCCGACCTGCCAGGGCCGGCCGTGCGGCGCCCGGCCGCGGCCCCTGAGCTCGCCGCCGATCTCGATCAGATAGCGCCGGGCCCCGATGCCCTCGAGGTGCGCCGCGATCCGGTCCAGACCGAAGCCCTTGGCGATGCCCGAGAGGTCGACTCTGACCTCGCCGTGCCGCTTGCGGAGCGCCGGCGGCGCGCGCCGGGCATCGACGAGACCATGACCGACCCTCGTCAAAAGCCCGCCGGCCCGCCCGCCGGCCGTGCTCGGCGCAACCGCCGGTCCAGGTCCGAAGCCCCAGTCGTCGACCAGGGGCCCGACCGTGGGGTCGAAGGCCCCCGCGCTGAGCCGGGCGACCTCGAGCGCCGCCTCGACCACGGCCAGGGTGTCGGCAGAGACCTCGACCCAGACGCCCGGCGGAGCGTCGTTGAAGCGAGACAGCTCCGAGTCCGCGCGGTAGGTGGACATCTGCGCGTCGACCCGTTCGAGGACGCGCTCCAGGTCACCGTGCAGGGCCCGCCGGTCGACGCCCACAGGCAGGTCGGCCACGACCACGCCGTAGGTCGTGCCCATGGTCTTGCCGGCGAGCCTGGTCGCGCCGCCCTCCGGCCGCGCCCTGCCGCAGCCCGCCAAGCCGAGCAGCGGCGCGGCCGTCGCCAGGGCCTTGGCCGTTTGCAGGAGGTCCCGTCTGGAAAGCGGTTGGTGCGCCATCTAACCTCCGAAATCGTCGAACAATATGCTCTCCGGTTCAACCCCCAGGCTGTCGAGCATCACCGTCACCGCCTCGATCATCAGCGTCGGCCCGCAGAGATAGTACTCGCAGTCCTCGGGCGCGGGATGGTCCTTCAGGTAGTTTTCGTAGAGCACCTCGTGGATGAACCCGCTCGGGCCCGCCCAATCGTCCCCGGGCTGCGGCTCGGACAGGGCGACGAACCAGCGGAAATTCTCGTGCGCGCCCTGGAGGCGGTCGAAGTCCTCCGCGTAGAACAGCTCGCGGCGGCTCCGCGCGCCGTACCAAAACGTGATCTTGCGCCCGGTCTTCGCGCGCTCGAGCTGATCGAAGATATGCGCGCGCATCGGCGCCATGCCGGCGCCGCCGCCGACGAAGACCATCTCCCTGTCGGTTTCGGTGGCGAAGAAGTGCCCGAAGGGCCCGGACACCGTGACCTCGTCCCCGGGTCTCAGGCTGTAGAGGTAGGACGACAGGATGCCCGGCGGCACCGCGGCGGGCGCGCCCGGCGGAGGTATGGCGATGCGTACGTTCAGCATGACGATGCCCTTTTCACCCGGATGGTTGGCCATGGAATAGGCCCGGGTCACGGGCACCGAAGTGCCCGCCTCGAGGCGCCAGAGGCCGAGCCGGTCCCAGACGTCGCGGAAGGCCGGATCGATATCGAACTCGGCGAACTTGACGTGGAACGGCGGGCAGGTGACCTGGACGAAGGCGCCGGCGCGGGCCTCCATGGGCTCGCCCTCCGGCAGGTCCAGCACCAGCTCCTTAATCAGCGTGGCGACCGCGCGATTGGAACGGACCCGGCACCGCCAGTGCCGGACGCCGAAGGTCTCCGCCGGAACCTCGACCCGCAGGTCGCGCTTGACCATGACCTGGCAGGCAAGACGCAAACCTTGGGCGGCCTGGCCTCGTGTCAGTCCCGCGGTTTCGGTCGGCAGGGCCGCACCGCCGCCCTCCTGCACCGTGATCCGGCACAGTCCGCAGGTGCCGCCCCCGCCGCAGGCCGAGGGCAGGAAGATCCCGGCGTCCGACAGGGCCTCCAGAAGGCTGCTGCCTACCGGGGTCGCGATCCTGCGGCCGTCGTTGAGCGTTATGCCCGCCTCGCCCGTCGCGACCATCCGCGACCGCGCGGCCAGGATCACCAGGACCAGGGTCATGATGATCCCCGTGAACAGGCCGACGCCGAGGGTGATCTCGATCATTCCGCGGCCCCTAACCGATCCTGATGCCCGAGAAGGCCATGAAGCCGAGCGACATCAGGCCCGTGACGACGAAGGCGATGCCGAGCCCCTGCAGGCCGTCGGGAATGTCGCTGTACTTCAGCTTCTCGCGGATGCCCGCCAGCGCCGCGATGGCAACGGCCCAGCCGAGCCCGCTGCCCAGGCCGTAGACCACGCTTTCGCCGAAGCGGTAGTCGCGCTCGACCATGAACAGCGTGCCGCCGAGGATGGCGCAGTTGACCGTGATCAGCGGCAGGAAGATGCCGAGCGCCCGATGCAGCACCGGGAAGTAGCGGTCCAGGGTCATCTCCAGGATCTGCACCATGGCCGCGATCACGCCGATGTAGCTGATCAGCCCGAGAAAGCTCAGGTCCGCCTCCGGCCAGCCGGCCCAAGCCCAGGCGCCGTCCTTCAGCAGGTAGCGGTAGATCAGGTTGTTGACCGGCACCGTGACC
>CAMYMY010000492.1 GCA_947259625.1 uncultured Kiloniellales bacterium
GACGAGGGCCAATGCGCGCGGTGCCGGGCGCCTGTCCCGTCCGAAACACCAAATTTCCCATAATATACATTATGCGCAAAATGGATAAAGGCACGAAGCGGTTCGGTAAGCGCGGCTTTGCGCCCCCCTTCCGGCGGTCGGGCCTGATTCGCGGGCTTTGCCGGCCTGTGCGGCTCCTGTATGCTCCGCCGCGCCATGAGCAGGACTTCAGACTCCCCGAACATGACCCGGCTGCTCGAGATCATGGCGCGTTTGCGCGATCCGGAGCATGGCTGTCCCTGGGACATCGAGCAGAGCTTCAAGACCATCGCGCCCTATACCATCGAGGAAGCCTACGAGGTGGCCGAGGCCATCGAGCAGCACGACATGGCGGCGCTCAAGGACGAGCTCGGCGACCTTCTGCTTCAGGTCGTCTTCCACGCCCGCATGGCCGAGGAAGACGGCCAGTTCGACTTCGATGCGGTCGCAAAGACCATTTCCGACAAGATGATACGGCGTCACCCGCATGTCTTCGGTAACGATCGGGTCGACTCGGCCGCCGCGCAGTCGGTCAGCTGGGAGGCGGTCAAGGCGGCCGAACGTGCCGAAAAGGCCGCCGCCGGAGGCCGGACCGCAAGCGTGCTGGACGGCGTGGCGCTGGGCCTGCCGGGTCTAACCCGCGCCGTAAAGCTGCAGAAACGCGCAGCGAGGGTCGGCTTCGACTGGCCCGAAGCAGCCCGCGTCCTCGACAAGATCGACGAGGAACTATCTGAAATTAAAGAAGAAATTGGCAACAACGGCGGGCACGAGCGGCTCGAGGACGAAGTCGGCGACCTGCTCTTCGTCCTGGCCAACCTGGCGCGGCACCTGGGCGTAGATCCCGAGGCCGCGCTGCGCCACACCAACGCCAAGTTCGAGCGGCGCTTCCACCAGGTCGAGGAGAGCTTCGCGCAGGGCCTTGACGAGGTCTCCTTGGACGAGATGGAAAAGGCTTGGCAAGAGGCCAAGGAGCGCGAGCGCTAGCCCCCTTCCCTCGCGTCGCCATTTGCGCGAAGCTCGCCGGGTTTCCAGGGGGGAATGAAATGCCCGAAAACGAGCTGTGCTATCTGTCAGCGGTCAAGGCGCTCGCGCAATTCAAGGCGCGCAAGCTGTCGCCGGTCGAGCTGATGCAGGCGGTGATCGCCCGCGCCGAGGCGGTCGAGCCGACGATCAACGCCTTTCCCATGACAGATTTCGAGCGTGCGCTGGACCAGGCGCGAACCGCGGAAGCCAGGTACAAGAAGACCGACGGCCGGCCGCGGCCGCTCGAAGGTATCCCCGTGGCGATCAAGGACGAGACCGCGATCAAGGGCGAACGCACCACCTATGGCTCGCTGGTCTTTCGCGATCACCGGGACGTCGCGGACTCGCCGGCGACCGAGAGGCTGCGGCGGGCCGGGGCTATCTTCCACGCCCGCTCGGCCGCGCCCGAGTTCTCCTGCGCCGCGATCTGCCATTCCAAGCTCTGGGGTGTCACGCGCAACCCCTGGAACCCGGACTACACGCCGGGCGGATCCTCCGGCGGCGCGGCCGCATCGCTTGCCGCCGGCTCCACGACCCTGGCCAACGGCTCGGACATCGGCGGCTCGATCCGCATTCCGGCCTCGGCCTGCGGCGTGGTCGGCTTCAAGCCGCCCTACGGCCGCAATCCCGACGACCTTCCCTTCAACCTGGACAGCTACAACCATTCGGGACCGCTGGCGCGCAGCGTGGCGGACTGCCGGCTGATGCAGAACGTGCTGGCCGGCCCCCATCCCAAGGACATCGCCACGCTGCGGCCCAAGCTGCGCATCCCGGATAAGCCGAGCGACATCAAGAGCTGGCGCGTCGCCTATTCGCCCGACCTCGGCTACTTCGAGATCGATCCCGAAGTGGCCGCGAACACGGAAGACGCGCTGGATGCCTTCCGCAGGCTCGGCGCCACGGTCGAGCCGGTCGATCTGGGCTGGACCCTCGCCTGCCTGAGCGCCGCAGAGAACCATCTGAATCACCTCTTCGGCGCCTGGATCGCCCGTAATCTGCGGGAACACCGCTACGAGTTGACCGACTATGCCCGCGCCTTTGCCGAGAGTGCGCAGCGCAGCACGGCCGCGGATCTGCTGGCCGCCATGGAGCACGCGGGCCGGATGTACGCGACCCTGGGCCCGGTGCTGGAGAGATACAGGCTCCTGGTTTGCCCGACGCTGGCGGTGCCAGCCGTCCCGGCGGAGCACGATCCCACGGCTGCGGAGTTTCGCATCAACGGACGCAAGGTCGACGCGGCGATCGGCTGGTGCCTGACCTACCCCTTCAACATGCTGAGCCGCTGCCCGGTCATGTCCGTACCGAGCGGCCTTGCGAAAAGCGGCGTGCCGACCGGCATCCAGATCGTCGGCCGCACCTTCGATGACGTCAGCGTGTTCCGCGCCGCCGCGGCCTACGAGCAGGCCCGCCCCTGGCTCGACACAGCGGATCGGCGGCCGAAGCTTTAGCCGCGCCCTGCCCTACCGGAGCATTCCCACGGCCGCGCCGGTCATGCAGGCGGCGAGCGTGCCGGCGACGACCGACTTCATGCCGAGCGCGACGATCTCGCCACGCCGCTCCGGCGCGATGGTGCCCAGGCCGCCGATCATGATTCCCAGGCTGCCGAAGTTGGCGAAGCCGCAAAGCCCGTAGGTCATGATCAGGCGGCTGCGCTCGGTGAGGGTCTCCTCGGGCAGGGCCGCCAGCTCCAGATAGGCGATGAACTCGTTGAGCACGATCTTGGCAGCCCGCCGGCGGTCGCCGCCTCGGCCCAGGGCAGACCCATCAGCCAGGCGACCGGGGCCAGCAGCCAGCCGAGCAACCGCTGCAGGGAGAGCGGCGCGTCGGCGACCGCCGGACCCAGCCCTAGGATCTGGTTGACCAGATGGACCAGGGCGACCAGGACGATCAGCATGGCGCAGACGTTGAGCAGCAGGCTGACGCCGCTCAGGGTGCCGCGCGCGATCGCGTCCATGGCCCCTTGCGGCTTCTCGCCCAGGTCCAGCACGGCCGCGGTCGGCTTGCCGGCGTCCGGAACCATCAGGCGGGCCACGGTGATGGCGGCCGGGGCGCTGATCAGCGAGGCGGCCAGCAGGTGGCCGAGCGCGTCGGGGATCACCGGCCCCAGGATCGTCGCGTAGAGCACCATGACCGTGCCGGCGATGGTCGCCATGCCGCAGGTCATCACCATGAAGAGCTCGGCGCGCGACAGCCTGGCCACGAAGGGGCGGATCAGCAGCGGCGCCTCGACCATGCCGACGAAGACGTTGGCCGCGGCGCCGAGGCCGACCGCGCCGCCGATGCCGAGGCTCTTCTCCAGCGCCCGGGAAAAGCCCCGCACGATCCAGGGCAGGATCCGCCAGTGAAACAGCAGGGCCGACAGCGCGCTCATCACCAGGATTAGCGGCAGCGCCCGGAACGCCAGGATGAAGCTGGCCCCGGGCTGGCTCTCCTCGAAGGGCAGCGGTCCGCCGCCGAGATAGCCGAAGACGAAGCCGGTTCCGGCGTCGGTCGCCGCCTGCAGGGCCGAGACCGCGCCGTTCAGCCAGACGAAGACCTGCTGCACCGGCGGCAGCTCGAGCAGGACCAGGGCGAGCAGGATTTGGGCCGCGAGACCGATCCCGGCGATCCGCAGCCGGCGGACCAAGGGCACGCCGCTGCCCCGCTCCGCCGAGTTTAGCGCCAAGGCGGTCAAGACGCTCATTCCGAAGGCGCTTTGGACCGACATGTCGGGGAGTCCTCGAGGGCGCGCGGCCCGGCTTCGACGCCGGTCACTGCACGCTGGCCGGCTGCTTGACCGCCTCCCGCTCGGCAGAGCGCGCGACGATGCCCTTGTAGGCGATGTGGTACTTGTAGATGTTGCTGACGTACTGAACCGTCTCGCGCCCGATCACCTTGGCCGCGACAAGCTCGACGTTGCGAAACCAGACATTCGGGTCGCGCCCTTCCCGGGCGGCGCGCCTGCGCAGGCGGCTGATCTTCGCGGGGCCCGCATTGTAGGCGGCGAAAGCGAAGAGGAGCCTGTTCAAGGGATCCATGCCCTCGTCGGCGAAGTACCGGTCCGCGATGAAACGCAGATACTTGACGCCGGCAAGAATGTTGTTCTCGGTCTCCTCGATTCCGGGAACATCGACGTTGGGGTCCGCGGCCGTACTGGGTAGGATCTGCATTATGCCGATGGCCCCTCGCGGGCTGCGCTTGCTCTGGTCGATGCGGGATTCCTGGTAGGCCTGGGCCGCGATCATGAGCGAGTCGAAGCCGAACTCTTCGGCGTGTTTCTTGAAGAGCCCGAGGGTCTCCTGGAACCGCTTGATCTCCCCGCCCGAAAGCGCGTTTCGGACCCAGTTCGTATCCTTCAGGTATCGCTTGAACAGGATGTTTCCGACGAGCGTGCCCTTCTTGTGCTTCTTCACGAAAACGTTGATCTCCTTCACGAGCTCCGGGCTGCCCTTGCGGACCGCCCAGGCGATCCGGCCGCCCCTGTTCACGGCGAGGTCCGGACGCAGCTCGATATCCGCGAAGATCTGCTCCCAGAACTCGGCCTTGTGGCTGTCCATCACGATCATCGGAATGAGGCCCGCGTTGACCATCTCGAGCAGGTCCTCGTCCTCGAGGTTCTCGTCGGCGGGGATCAGGGAGACCTCGGTCTTGCCCGCGCTGCGCAAGATCTTGTTCAGCCTGACGAGGCTCTCGTAGTAACTGCTGGACTGTCGCACATAGATCTCTTGGCCGGCCAGGTCCTCGAGGCTCCCGAGCGCGGGCGCCGCCGGTCCGGTGACCAGAATCTCGCTCACGTCCTCGAGATAGTGGTCGGAGAAGTCGACCAGCTTCCGTCGCTCGGGCGTGATGGTCAGGTTCGCGGCGGCAATGTCCCCGCGGCCTTCCACCAGGGCCGGCAGGAGCTCGTCGCGGCGCACCGGTATGAACACCATGTGGATTTTCCGGGTCTTCAGCTTGAGGCGCTTGTTCAGGTCTTTCTCGAAGGCCTTCATGAGCTCGTAGGTCAGCCCCCGCTGATCGGCCTTGTCGAGGAAATAGAAGGTCTTGCTGAGGCTCACCAGGACGCGGATCCGGCGCCGCTCGATCATGCCGTCGAGATCGCCCTGCCGGATCTCGAGCGGGACAACCGGCGGATCGCCGGCGGGCTCTTCGGCCGCCCCCGGCATCGTGGCCGCGAGCAGAGCCGCAAGCGTCAAGGGACCGAGCGCAGCCGCCCCTCTCCCCGCTCGGCTCCGGATCGGCATCGGTGCTTCCCCCATGGCGTGCCTATCCCACCAGTCTCACAGTGTACACTAGCACGTTCCGGCCTGGAGTCGGCGGGCGACCGGGAGCTCGGTCGGTCACCGACCCGCGATCAGTCGTTCAGCAGCAGGTGCATCAGGCTGGAGGTGTCGTTCCTCGCTTCGGCGAAGCAGATGCCCATGTCCTTGCGCATCCAGTCGACCGCGAAGCCGAACTCGAACTCGCCCTTGCACATGGTCGAGGCCCGGTTGTCCATCTGCCAGGACTGCGCCGCGCCCTTGCCGATGACGTCGATCACCTTGTCCATGTCGAGCCCGGCCTTGAGGCCGAAGTTCATGCCCTCGGCCAGGCCCTGGACCAGGCCGGCGATGCAGATCTGGTTGACCATCTTGGTCAGCTGCCCGGCCCCCGAGGGGCCCATCAGCGTGACCGCCTTGGCATAGCAGTCGATGACCGGCTGCGCCGTGGCGAAGGGCGCCTCGTCGCCGCCGCACATGACGGTCAAGGCGCCGTTCTCGGCGCCCGCCTGGCCGCCGGAGACCGGCGCGTCGATCACGGCGATGCGCTGCTCCTTGCCGATGGCGTAGAGCTCGCGCGCCACCGCGGCCGAGGCCGTGGTGTTGTCGACGTAGATGCTGCCCGCCGACAGCCCGGCGAAGATACCGTCCTCGCCCAGCACGACGCCGCGCAGGTCGTCGTCGTTGCCGACGCAGGAAAAGGCGATCTCGGCGCCCTCGACGGCCTGGCGCGGCGTCTCGGCCAGTGCGCCGCCGTGCTGCTCGACCCAGGCCCCGGCTTTGGCCTTGGTGCGGTTGTAGACCGTGACCTCGTGGCCCCCCGCCTTGAGGTGGCCGGCCATGGGATAGCCCATGACGCCCAATCCGATGAAAGCAACCTTGGCCATCGCAGCTTACCCTCCTTGTCCGGTTGAGAGACCGCAGACTAATAGCGGTGCCAGACGACCTCAAGCACGGTCGCCTGGCATCAGGTTCGATTCGGCCAACGGGGCTCTTTTAACAACGCCTAAACCGACTGTTGCGGGCGCATGTCCTCGCGCTTGATCCCCGCGACGGCAACGGGCTTCTTCATTGCATCGCGGCGGAAGGGCTCGCCGAGCTCCTGGTTGAGGATGACTTCGATGAAGGTTGTGACGCCGTCCTTCTGCGCCTTGCAGGCTTCCTCCAGCGCGCCGGTGAGCTCCGCCTGGGTGGTGACCGTCACCCCTTTCAGGCCGCAGCCCTCGGCCACCTTGGCATAGCTCAGATGGGGATCCAGCTCGGTGCCGACGAAGTTGTTGTCGTACCAAAGGATGGAGTTGCGCTTTTCGGCGCCCCATTGGTAGTTGCGGAAGATGACCATGGTGACCGCGGGCCACTCCTCGCGGCCGATCGAGGTCATTTCGTTCATGCTGATGCCGAAGGCACCGTCACCTGCGAAGCCGACCACCGGCACGTCCGGGCAGCCGATCTTGGCGCCGATTATGGACGGGAAGCCGTAGCCGCAAGGACCGAAAAGCCCCGGGGCCAGATACTTACGGCCTTCCTCGAAGGTCGGATAGGCATTGCCGATCGCACAGTTGTTGCCGATGTCGGTGGAAATGATCGCGCCCTTGGGAAGCCCGGCCTGAATGGCCCGCCAGGCCTTGCGCGGCGACATGCGGTCGGCGTCCCGCTCGCGCGACTCCTTGTTCCAGGTCGTCCCCGGATCGTCGTCTTCGTGGTCCATGCTGCTGAGCGCCTGCAGCCACGACGACTTGCACTGGTGGATGGTCGCCTTGCGCTCTTCCCGGCCGGCGTCGCCGGCAGTCGGAGACAGCTGCGCCAGGATCTGCTGCGCCACCAGCTTGGCGTCGCCGCAAATTCCAACGGTGACCTTCTTGGTCAAGCCGATCCGGTCGGAATTCATGTCGACCTGGATGATGCTGGCATCCTTGGGCCAGTAGTCGATGCCATAGCCCGGCAGGGTCGAGAAGGGATTGAGCC
>CAMYMY010000493.1 GCA_947259625.1 uncultured Kiloniellales bacterium
ACCGTGGTGCTGATCGAGCACAATCTGGGCGAGGTGCTGCGCATCTGCCGGCGGCTGGTCGTGCTCGACAACGGCGTCAAGATTGCCGAGGGCGTTCCACAGGACGTGATGGCGCAGCGGGCGGTGCGCGCCGCCTACCTGGGCGAGGGTTCGGGCCATGCTGCGGCTTGAGCACTTGACCTGCGGCTACGGGCCGATGCGCGTGGTCCATGGCCTCGACCTGGAGGTCGGCGCCGGCGAGGTCGTGGCCCTGGTCGGCGCGAACGGTGCCGGCAAGAGCTCGACCCTCATGGCCGTCGCCGGACACGTCGTGGTCCAGGACGGCGCGATCCGCTTCGAGGGGCGGGACCTCGCCGGCCGCTCGCCGCACCAGCGGGTGGCCGCGGGCATCGCCCTGGTGCCCGAGGGCCGGCGCCTCTTCGCCGACCTCAGCGTGCGCGAGAACCTGCTGATCGGCGGCTATGCGCGGCCGCGGAACCGGACGCCGGCCAACCAGGAAACCGTGCTGGCGCTCATGCCGCGCCTGGCCGAGCGCCTGGAGCAGCGGGCCGGGTCGCTGTCGGGTGGCGAACAGCAGATGCTGGCGATCGGCCGGGCGCTTATGGCCGAGCCGAAGCTGCTTCTGGTCGACGAGCTGTCGCTCGGGCTCATGCCGAAGAACGTCGATCTGTGCTACGAGGCGATCGCCGAGCTGAAGCGGCGCGGCCTGGCGATCCTTCTGGTCGAGCAGAACACCCAGAAGGCCTTCGCGGTCGCCGATCGGGTGTGCGTGCTGGAATCCGGCCGCCCGGTCTGGACCGGCACCGCCGCCGAGGCACGCGAGCACCCCACCCTGATCGAGGCCTACCTGGGCCTGGCCACGGCAACGGACCCGCCGTCCTGACCGGCCGCCGCGATTCTCGAGGCCCGCGGCTGGCATTGCCCGCGCGATGCTGTGCGCTACTCCAAGGTCGGAACCGGCCGGAAACCGATCGAACCTACTTGTTCGGAAAGATCCTCACGTTCATGTTGTCGGGGCCGTAGAGGACGCCGTAATCAAGCTCCGCGGGGACCCAGGTCTGGTCATCGTAGATGGGCCGCGAGAAGCAGAATGTGCCAGGGTTCGCCACGCAGGCCCGTTCCATCGCGCGGTAGGTCCTGCCCTCAGTCGACCGGCCTTGGTTGACGTCGGCCCGCTGCGGGAAAAGGTTGATGTCCAGCCCGCCTCCCTGGCGGTGGCTCATGAAGTGCCCGCGGTCGTACCGGTCGCCATGGGTCTCGAAGAACTGGTCCCGGAACGACAGGCCGGCCAGATGCCGCCGCCGCCTTGCTGTCTCGGGCGAGGGGGCCTTGTCCGCGAGCTCGTCGAGCTTGCGTTCCGAGCTCTCCTTGCCCAGAAAGCCGGACATTCGAGACGCGTCGCGTTTTGCCGGGTTGTAGCGGGAGACGCCGAAGGCGGCGACAATGCGATCGCTGCCAAGATCAAACAAAAACTCGTAGCCGTCGTCGGTGACCTGCACGATGTCGACCCGGCCATTCGGCATGCCGAGATAGCTGTCGCACCAGAGGTCGGGCAAGATTTCAAACAGGAAGGCAACGAAGGCGTTCCGGCGCTCTTCCTGGGCGCTGTTGGGGCTGAGCGTCTTTAGGAACTCGGACCCCAGGGATTGGTAGCCGATAGAGTGCTTTCCCATTTGGACATCGCCCCCAGCCCATCGTTCGGCATTTTCCGAAGGATCCGATCCGGCCGCTGTGAAGAATACCACAGTCCGACGATCGACTTGGCCTCGGCGCCGAGTTGCCGGAACATTCGACGCCTTGCAGAAACACCGAGACGTGATACTTGGTTCGTGAATCCGAATTGTTTGCAGGGAGGCATGAGAAAATGAGCCCGTTCGACAAGGTTGCCATCGTTACAGGTGCGGGGACCGGCATTGGCCGGCAGGTCGCGCTGGCCCTGTTGCGGGAGGGCTATGCGGTCGCGCTGGCCGGGCGGCGCGCGGAGCCTTTGAACGAGACCGTGGAAATGGCGGGCGCGGCCGGGTCACGGGTGCTGGCCGTCCCGACCGACGTCGGCGACCCCGCCTCGGTCAGCACGCTCTTCGCCAAGACCAAGGGGGCGTTCGGCCGGCTCGACCTGCTGTTCAACAACGCCGGAATCGGCGCGCCGCCCGTGCCGCTCGAGGACCTGACCTACGAGCAGTGGACGGCGGTCGTCGACATCAACCTGACCGGCGCCTTCCTGAGCACCCAGGAGGCCATGAAGCTGATGAAGGCCCAGACGCCCAGGGGCGGACGCATCATCAACAACGGCTCGATCTCGGCCCACGCTCCGCGCCCCTATTCGGCGCCCTACACGGCCACCAAGCACGCGATCACCGGCCTCACCAAGTCGACCGCCCTGGACGGGCGCAAGTACGACATCGCCTGCGGCCAGATCGACATCGGCAACGCCGCGACCGAGATGACCGCGCGGATGAAAGCGGGCGTGCCCCAGGCCGACGGCTCGATAGCCGTCGAGCCGACCATGGACCCGGAGCACGTGGCCCGCGCCGTGGTCCACATGGCGGGCCTGCCCCTGGACGCTAACGTGCAGTTCATGACCATCATGGCGACCAAGATGCCCTTCATCGGGCGCGGGTGACGGGGCGCGGAGTGCGACCATGACAGCGCCGCCGCCACGCGCTACGCCAGGGATTGGACTGTCCTGGAGCGAAGCTTAGAATCATGCCGGTCGTGCACGTCGTCGGGGCGGGGATCGCCGGGCTCGCGGCGG
>CAMYMY010000494.1 GCA_947259625.1 uncultured Kiloniellales bacterium
CCACACCGCCTACCCGCAGCTCGCCGACAACCCGCTGCACCACCTGGTGCACATGCAGGAGACGGTGCTGGCGGAGCCGCTCGACCGTGGCACCGAGCACTTCCCGCCGTCGACCCTGCAGCTGACGACCATCGATGTGGGCAACGCGGCCAGCAACGTGATCCCCGGGCAGGCGGGCGCCGCCTTCAACGTGCGGTTCAACGACCTGCACACGAGCGATTCGGTGGCGGACTGGCTGCGCGACCGGCTGGACCGGAAGGGCGCGGACTACGACCTGGAGATCAGGGTTTCGGGTGAATCCTTCCTCTGCCCCCCGGGACCGCTCACCGACCTGATGGCGCGAGCGGTCGAGACGGTCTTGGGCGCCAGGCCGGAGCTCGGCACCACCGGCGGGACCTCGGACGCGCGATTCATCAAGGATCACGCGCTGGTCGCCGAGCTCGGGCTCTTGAACGCGACCGCGCACAAGGTGGACGAGCGGGTCAGCGTTACCGACCTGGAGCGGCTCAGCACCATCTACGGCGCCGTCCTCGACGGTACCTTTCCCCAGTGATCCCCAGCCCTCTCGAAATCGCTCGGGCGATCTACGGGGCTTGGCGCCTCGCCCATCTCGACACGGCTGGAATGAATTTCTTCGACCGCTCGATCGAGGGGTTCTGGAAGTCCTTCTTCGCCGCCGTCCTCGTGGCGCCGGGCTATGTCCTGCTCCTTCTGATCGATGTCTCCGAACTGGAGCTCTCGGCGGGCCCGTTGCGCATTCTCGTCGTGCAGTTTCTGACCTATGTGATCATCTGGGTCGCGTTTCCTTTGGTCATGTACGCCTGGGCGCAGAACCTGGGCCGGGCCGCCGAGTACCCCGGCTTCATCGTCGCCTACAACTGGGCCCAGGTGGTGCAGATGGTGCTGGTCCTGCCGGCCAGCGTGATCGTCGCCGGCCACTTTTTGCCCGAGGGCATAGTCCCGCTCGTCAATCTCGCCGTGCTTCTGGTGCTCCTGGGCTACGAGTGGTTCATCGCCCGCACGGCCCTGGCGCTCGGCGGGCCGGCCGCGGCCGGTGTCATCGCCCTGGCCTTCTTCCTGGGCCTGATCGCAAAGCTGATCGGAATGTCGATGATCGCCTGAACGGACGCTCAGGGCCGGCCCGGCGGCGCGGCGGTCGCAGGCGGCCAGGGCCGCAGCCAGGTCCGCCCGGTCCCATTTGCCCTCTCCGACCAGCTTGAGCGAACCCACTATGTTGCGCACCTGCCGGTGCAGGAAAGAGCGCGCCCCCGCCCGGACCTGGATCTCCTCCCCGTGCCGATCCACCTCCAGCCGGTCGAGGGTCTTGACGGGCGATTTGGCTTGGCACTCTGCGGCGCGGAAGCTGGTGAAGTCGTGGTGTCCGACCAGGACCCGGGCGGCCTCGTGCATGGCCCCAGCGTCGAGCGGCACCGGTACGAACCACGCGCGGCCCCGCTCCAGGGTCAGCGGCGCGCGCCGGTTGACGAGGCGGTAGAGGTAGCTGCGCGAGGTCGCCGAAAAGCGGGCGTGAAAGTCCGCCGCCGCCGGTTCGGCCGAAATCACGGCGATCGGCGCGGGCCGGAGGTGGTGGTTGAGGGCGTCGCGCAGGGTATTGGCCGTCGTCGCCTTGGCGATATCGAAGTGCGCCACTTGGCCCAGGGCATGCACGCCGGCATCGGTGCGCCCGGCGCCCACCACGGTGATGTGCTCGCCGCAGAAGCCCGCTACCGCGCCTTCCAGGGCCGCCTGGATGCTCGGTCCGTTGTCCTGGCGCTGCCAGCCGACGAAGCCGGCGCCGTCGTACTCGACCACCAGCTTGTAGCGGGTCATGGGCCGTCTTCCGGCAGGGGTAGGCAGGTGCCCGGCGGCACAGGGAAGCCGCGCAGGAACTCGGGCGCGTCCATGGCGGCGCGGCCGGCGCGGCGCACCCGGGCGAGCCGCAGGGCGCCCTCGGCGCAGGCGATGGTCAGCCGGTCGTCCAGGACCAGTCCGGCCTCGGCACCGAGGTCCCGGTCCTGGACCTCACAGGCCAGAACGCTGATCCGCTCGGGGCCCTTGCGGCCCGGCAGCTCGGCGTAGGCGCCTGGCCAGGGGTCGAAGGCGCGCACTCGGCGCTCCAGCTCGGCGGCCGGCCGGCGCCAGTCGAGGCAGCCCTCCGATCGTTCCAGCTTGGCCGCGTAGGTCGCGCCCTCGGCCGGCTGCGGCCGTGGGGTCAGCGTGCCGCGGTCGAGACCGTCCAGCGCCTGCACCATCATCCGCGCGCCGAGCTCGGCCAGGCGGCCGTGCATCTCGGCCGCTGTCGTCGCGGGCCCGATCGGCACGGTCTCCTGAAGCAGTATCGGACCGGTATCGAGCCCTTCGTCCAACTGCATGATCGTGACCCCGGTCTCCAGGTCGCCGGCCAGGATGGCGCGCTGGATCGGCGCCGCGCCGCGCCAGCGCGGCAGCAGGGAGGCATGCAGGTTCAGGCAGCCCAGACGCGGCGCCGCCAGGATCGGCCCGGGCAGGAGAAGGCCATAGGCCACCACGACGGCGGCGTCGAGGCCGAGCGCGGCGAAGGCCTGCTGCTGGTCGGGATTCCTGAGGCTGGCCGGCGTGCGCAGCGGCCAGCCGCGTGCCTCGGCCAGCGCCTGTACCGGCGAGGGACGTGGCTTGTTTCCACGGCCGGCCGGGCGCGGCGGCTGGCAGTAGGCGCAAACGATCTCGTGCCCGGCTGCGGCGAGCGCCTCCAGGCACGGCAGGGCGAAGTCCGGCGTGCCCAGGAATGCGAGGCGGAGGCGGGTCATCGGCAGGCCTCCAAGCAATTCGCGCCGGCCCTAGAGCGCGTGGGCGGCGTCGTGCTCTCTGGCGGGTTTGGACGACTTCTTGGCCTTCAACAGCTTGCGCAGGATCATGTTGCGCTTGAGCGCTGAAATATGGTCGACGAAGAGAATGCCGTCCAGGTGATCCATCTCGTGCTGCACGCAGGTCGCCAGGAGGCCGTCGGCCGCGAGCTCGCGACTCTCGCCTTCGTGGTCCAGATAGCGCACCTTGACCGCCGCCGGACGCACGACTTCGGCATAGTGGTCGGGCAGCGACAGGCAGCCTTCCTCGTAGCTGGCGTCCTCGTCCGAGACCCAGATGAGCTCCGGGTTGGCCATGCGGTAGGGCTGCGGCTCCTCGCCCTCGCGCGCCAGGTCGAGCACGATGACCCGCTTGAGCACCCCGACCTGCGGCGCGGCAAGGCCGATGCCAGGCGCGTCCTGCATGGTCGCGAGCATGTCGTCCATCAGCCGGCGGACCTCCTCATCGACCCGCTCGACCGGGGCCGCGACCTGTTTCAGGCGCGGGTCGGGTGCGGTGATGATCGGCAGCAGCGCCATAGATGGGGCGTCCCTGTGTTGAATTGGAATCGTTCCTGTCCCTCGCGACCCTTACCTATGGTCTCCGCGCGCGAGCGTCAAGCGGGCCTTTGAGCGCCCCACGGGCCATGCCGGCTTTGTCCTGCCGCGACTCCGAGGGCCGTGCTAGTGTGTGGTCGCGACGCCGTTTTGGGAAGGTGCCATGGACGCCATGCTACTGCTCGCCGTGCTCGCGGCACTCGCCGTCGGCGCCATCGTCGCGCTGCTGTTCCTGCGCGGGCGCGGCCCGGCGGCCGACACGGGGGAGCTGGCCGGCCGACTGACCCAGATGGCCGAGAGCCAGGCCGCCGTGCAGGCCAAGATCGCCGAGCAGTTGCAGGCTCAGGAGCGCGCCGTCACCAAGGCGCTCGAGGAGCGTCTCGCCGATCTTTCCAAGCGGGTCGGCGACCGGCTGCAGGAATCCTC
>CAMYMY010000495.1 GCA_947259625.1 uncultured Kiloniellales bacterium
GATGCCTTGCGCATCGGGCAAGCACCGCAACGCACCCGGCGGCCCGATACGCGCCACCGAAGGCCGGGCGATTCTGACCGCCGGCCGCGTTGCGCACTGTTTGTTGTGCGAACACAACGGCGCAGCACGCGCCTTGCCGGCGGTCAGAATCGCTCCGGTGAAAGGGGTCATTATCTCCGCTCCTCGGTACTAGTCATTCTTCTAGAGCCTGCCCAGTGCGAGTTCTGGCCCTGATCGCGCCCGCCGGGTAAGATCGGGCCCGGGAATGGCCCAAAGTCGGCCGAAACAACAGCTAGCCGGGTGGTACTCGATGGTGCAGGAAGACCAGAGCGCGCTCAGAAAGACCGTTCTTCACGACTGGCACGCCGGCAGCGGCGCCAAGATGGTCGGGTTCGGCGGCTGGGACATGCCCGTCCAGTACAAGACCGGGACCATCCGGGAGCATCTCGCCACCAGGCGGCACGCCGGCCTGTTCGACGTCTCCCACATGGGACGCTTCGCGTTCAGGGGGTCGGGCGCCGAGGGCTTCCTGCTGTCCACCCTGACCAACAACGCCAAGGCGCTCGCCGCGCATCAGGCCCAATACACCTTCATCGCCAACGAGGCCGGCGGCGCGGTCGACGACGCCTACCTCTACAAGCTGGCGGACGACCACTTCCTGCTCGTCGTGAACGCCTCGAACCGCGAAAAGGATTGGCGCTGGCTCGAGGGGCACAAGGGCGCCGCCGACCTGGAGATGGCCGACATCAGCGAGGACCTTGGGATGGTCTCGCTTCAGGGTCCGCACGCCTCGGCCATTCTGGAGCAGCTCGTCGACAAGGCGGAGCTGCCCGAGAACAAACGGAACCGCTTGAGCCGCGCCACGGTGGAGGGGCACGAGGTGATCGTCGCGCGCACCGGCTACACCGGCGAGGCGGTCGGCTTCGAGCTGTTCCCGGAACAGGCCCAGACAGTGGCGCTTTGGGAAAAGCTCGTGGCGCTCGGGGCCGTCCCCGTGGGCCTGGGCGCCCGCGACTCGCTGCGACTCGAGGCCGGCCTTCCGCTCTACGGCCACGAGCTGGGCGAGGACCCGGACGGCCGCGAGATCCCGATCTTCGCCAACGCCATGGCGGCCTTCGCCGTCCGGGCCACCGGCGACGGCGATTACCTCGGCAAGGCGGCGCTCGACCGTCAGCGCACGGAATTCACGCGGATCAAGCGGGGCGAGATCGAAACCCCCGCGGAGGGGCGCGTGCTGACCCACCTGGTCGAGCCGGTCGCCGTCTTCGCCGGCCGGCGGCCGCTCAGGGCGGGGTTCAAGGTCACGTTCGAGGACACGCCGGTCGGCGTCGTGACCTCGGGAACCAGCGTGCCCTACTCCCGCTTCTACGGCGAGGGCATCACGGCAGTGCCGAGCGACGAGCACGACCTGCGCCCGATCGGCCTGGCGCTGATCAGGTCGGACCTGCGGTACCGCACGGACCGGCCCGTCGCCCTGCAGGTCCTGGACGACAGGGGCAAGGCGATAGAGGCGGAGCTGGTCGAGAGGAACCTGTGGCCGACGGCGCCCTACACCAAGCCCTACACCGGGTTCCAGGCGCCCGTGAAGAAGGAGGGGATCGTGGTCGGCAAGGTCGCCGAGCTGGCGTCCGGATTGCGGCAGGACGCGGAGCGCAACACGAAATGGAGACGCGAGGCCTGCATCAACCTCATTCCCTCGGAGCAGCCGACCTCGCGCTACGTCGACGCGCTCAGCACGGCCGACCCGGCCGGGCGCTACAACGAGCACAACCGCCTGAAGGCGCTCGGCCCCGGCGCGCCCGACGTGCGCTACTACAAGGGCACCGCCTTCATCATGGACAAGGAGGAGGAACTCAAGGCCGCGCTGCGCGGCTTCTTCGGCTGCACCCAGGTCGAGCCCCGGGTGATCAGCGGCCAAATGGCCAACGACACGGTCTACGACGCCTTCAAGCAGTTCAAGAACCGGCGCGAAAGAGGCCGCGCGCCGGCCCTGATCGGCCGGGTCCTGGTGCACGACCTCAACAAGGGCGGGCACCTCAGCGCGCAGACCACCGGCGCCTTGAAGAACTACGTCGCCAACGACCCCGAGACCGGGCACCCCGCGGTCGAGCATTTCCCGATCCGCCGGGACAACCCGCACCGGATCGACGTCGAGGAAACCAAGCGCCTGATCGCGGACACGCGCCCGGAACTGCTGGTCTTCGGGCGCAGCGTCATCATCCACACGGAGCCGGTCCGCGAGATCGCCCGGTTCATCTTCGCCGAGTTCGGCCGGGACAACCCGCGGCGCCCCTTCATCCTCTACGACGGCGCCCATGTCCTCGGCCTGCTCGGCCCGCATTTCCAGGCCCCGCTCGAGGAGGGTGCGGACATCGTCACCGGCTCGACGCACAAGACCTTCTTCGGCCCGCAGCGCGGCGTCATCCTGAGCAACATCGAGCCCGGCTCCGCCTTCGAGGAGCTCTGGGGCTTCATCGAGTCGCGCGCCTTTCCCGGCCACGTGAGCAACCACCATCTGGGCACCCTGCTCGGCCTCTTGGGCGCGACCTACGAGATGCTGCGCTTCAAGGACGACTATCCGAGGCAGGTGATCGAGAACGCCAAGGCCTTCGCCCGGGCCCTCCACGACCAGGGGCTCGAGATCGAGGGCGACCCGGCCTGCGACTTCACCGAGACCCACCAGGTCCTGCTGAGGACCGCGCGCGCCAAGGGCGAGGTGATCGCCGAGCGCCTGGAGTGGAGGCGAACAACATCATCACCAATCCGCAGGCCTTCCACGATGATCCGAGCTTCGCCGCGGCCAGCGGCGTCCGGATGGGCGCGCAGGAGATGACCCGCTACGGCATGAAGCCGGACGATTTCCAATCACTGGCCGGCCTCGTGGCGGAGATCCTAAGGGACGGCGAGCAGAAGCCGGCGGGCTTCTGGCAAGACAGGGTGGCGTCGCTGCGAAGCGGCTTCACGGGGATGCGGTACTGCTTCTGACGGCGGCGGCGCGGCCCCGTCACACGAGCTCCGCCTTGATCCTTTCGGCCAGCTGGCCGATCGCGGCCGTGTCGCCCGGCGTGATCTCCCAGTTCATGGCCAGGTTGTCGCCGAGGGCGCGCGGAATGACGTGCATGTGGAAGTGGAACACCGACTGCGCCGCGGCCTTGCCGTTGCATTGCAG
This sequence comes from uncultured Kiloniellales bacterium, assembly GCA_947259625.1. Lineage (GTDB taxonomy): Bacteria > Pseudomonadota > Alphaproteobacteria > Kiloniellales > JAKSDN01 > CAMYKD01. The sequence continues at coordinate 3,170 of CAMYMY010000495.1, forward strand.
CAGGTTGAGCCCCCCGGGCAGAAGCGCGGTGCGCACCGCCGTCGCGACCCGGCGCGCCGTGCACACGGTCGCCGAAATCGCCTCGTCGGCGACGGTGTAGAGGTCCGAGAAGTGCTCCTTGGGGATGATCAGCGCATGGCCCGGCTGGACCGGGTTGATGTCCATGAAGGCGAGCGTCTCGTCGTCCTCGAACAGCTTGATGCAGGGGATCTCACCCGCGGCGATCTTGCAGAAGATACAGTCCGGATCACGCGCCATGGCCGGCCTCCCGATGATTCAGCGGGGCATTGTTGCAGCGCGCGCGTTACCCGGCAAGTCGGACGCTCTGCCCGCGCCGCGCCGGACGCTCCGCGACCCCGTCGCTCTCGAAACGGATCTCGATGAATTCCGTCTCCTGCTTCCTGATCCGGTCGCCGCCGAAGCCGGGATTGAAACTCGCCCCGTCGTCGGGGCTCGTGTTCATGTACAGGACGAGGTATACGGCCGTGCCCTCGGCCAGCAGATCGGCGTCGCCGTCCCGCGGCTCTATGGCCGGGACGAGGACGGCGCGAAAGTCGGCCGCGGAGGCGTTGAAGCGCTCGGCCACGATGTAGTTGTGCCCGAGTTGCCGCCCGCCCAGGTCGCCGGCGGTGAGCAGCGGGCCCTTACCATGCCGCGGCATCGCCATGCCCGTGCCGC
>CAMYMY010000496.1 GCA_947259625.1 uncultured Kiloniellales bacterium
CCACGAGCGTCTGCACCCCGGTCCGATCCCCGCTGGCGTAGCTGATGAAGATGTCGCTCATGGTGCTTTCCTTTGCCTCCCAACGAAAAGGCGCACGACCAATGCGCAACGCCCCCGGCCTTCCTTGGCGGGCCGGTCTTCTGCCGGCTTATCCAGTTCGGCTGTGATTTCCGCACAGACAGAAGATCGCAAATCGTGACCCCCGCTCAGGCCTCCGCCGTGTTGCCCTTGGCCTCCGTCTTCGTTTCGGTCTTGTGGGCGCTGACCCACATGGTGTTCTCGCGCGAGATCAGGCTCTCGACCCGGTCGACGAACAGGGCCTCCCTGTCGTCCGTCGTGCGGTAGTCGCTTAGTCCCGCGTCATAGAAATGCTTCTCCTTGCGCAGGGTCTCGCAGGTCGTCCGGTAGTTGATCCAGGTCTCCTGGTACTTGAAGGTGTTGAGCCCGGCTGTGAGAATCGCCACCACGGCCGAAGTCAGCGTCGGCGCATGGCCCAGACCCTCGATCAGCCCGTCCAGATCGAGCTCGATCAGAACCGGCGTGATCGCCGCCAGCACGACCACCGACCATTGCAGCTTGCGATAGATCGTCTGGTTTCGCGCCGCCTTCCTATCGTACCAGTCGATCTGGTTCTCGTAGCGGTCATTCAGGTATTTCGAGAATGCATCCTGGTCCATGGCCCCCTCCCCGCTTTCGGCCGGCCCCGGGCGCGAAGGCCCCAAGGCGGCTCTATCCTGCGTGGCAGCCTAACGGGAATCGCGGTCCTTGGCGATCATTCGATGGCCGCGAGGCCGAAGGAATCGAAGTATCGGAAGAACGGAGCGTGGGGGCGGCCCGGCCGCCGACCGTCACTTGAGGACCAGCACCGAGCAGTCGGCCTCGCTCAGGACGGGCTCGAGCCGCGGGGTCAGGGCGCCGTGACGGTCCAGCACGACGATGCCGGCGTAGCGCGCCCGCAGGGCCTCGCCGAGCGCCTCGGGCTCGGGGCCGGCGAGCGGGTCGACCTCGCCGATTGTCTCATGGCGCGCGAGCCATGCCGCGGCCTTCTCTTCCAGGGCCTCTGCCGCCGCCGCGTCGCTTCCGGCCGCCAGCACCACCAGGCGGCAGCCGTAGACCCGCGACAGGGCCCGCCCCACGGCCAGCGCGCGCTCCGAGCCCTCGAAGATCACGACCACGGGCTGCTGCGCGAGCGGCCCCTTCTGCAGCAGCAGGACTGAACACTGCGCCTGCTCGGTCACGCTGTGGGTCGCCGAGCGCCGCCGGGCCCCGCGCAGGGGGCCGCCCGGCCGGCCGAGCGCCAGCCACCCACCCACCAGCAGCAGGGCCGTGCCCGCGGCCGCCGCGAGTCCCACGGGCCAGCGTTTCGCCGCCGGAGCCGTGATGATCTGCGTGAGCTCGCCGGGGGCGGCCTCCCCCGTGCGTACGAGACCCGCAGCGGTCCGCTCGTAGGTCCAGGCCACCACCAGAGCGATGGGGAAACCGATCAAGCCGATCACGGCCACCCCGGTGATCAGCCCCTCGGGAAGATGGAGGGCCGGTACCAGGACGTCCGCGGCCTGAAGGACGCCGAACATGGCGGCACCATACACGGCCGCCACCTGGAACACCTTGCGCCGCTTGAGTTCGGCGAAGAACCGCTGGTAACCCGGGGCTTCGGACATGGCGCCCAAGATCGCTCGATTCGGGAGGTGAGGGCAACTGCCGGGTGCTGTGGCGCCGCGAGAACGATGCTGTCGTTAGGCACCCTCTCGAGAATTCCCACTTTCCCACTTTCTGAGAGGGTTCCAGCGCAGAGCCCGCGATTCGAGCGGCGCGGCTGGTTCCACTGGAGGTCATCCGGTAAGAGTAGGCCCTCGCGACGTGGCCGGCGGTGTCTATCCACCGCGGCCCGGGCCGGTTAACTTTTGCATCCTCCCCTCGCCCGTTTTCCGCGGGCCATCCGGTCCATCATGCGCCGGTGAGTCCGCCATCCATCCCGGGGCCGTCCCCTCCGCCGCCGGTGGTATTCCACAGGAGTCAGGCAGATGCTCGCAAGAACTGCAGTCCTCGCGGCAGCACTTCTCGCCACGGGGTCGAGCGCCGTGTTCGCACAGGGTCCGGGCGACCCCACGACAGTGTTCGCTGAAGGGTTGGGCATTCCGTGTCGGATCGCGTTTGACTCGGTCGGAAACCTCCTGTTCACGGACATCGACGCAGGGGAGATCTGGAGCATCGATCCGGCTGGCGAAATGACACTGTTCACGGACCAGATCCCGGACCCGCGTTGGGTCACGTTCGACGCATTCGGATGGCTGCTCGTGAACAGCCATGCGAATGCCATGGTGCACCGCGTCTCGCCGCAGGGAGAGGTAACGGACTTCGCGCCGGTGGACGGCGGAGTCGGCATCGTCACCGATCAGGATGGAAGCGTGTGGGTGGCAGCCGTGGACACGTTGTGGCACTTCGATGCGATGGGCCGGCAGCTGGACGCGATCGCGACGGTCGACACGTACGGAATCGCCGCGCGGGGCATCTACCCCGCACCAAACGGCAGTCTCTACCTCACAGGCTCGGCGGGCGGGCTGTGGGAGCTGGTCGACGGGTTCCCAGAGCGTCTCCAGGGAGACCTTCCGCTTCGTTGGTGGGGACTGGCCTTCGACGTCGCGGGCAACGGCTACTGGGCCCACGAAGCGTACGACGAGGGCGACGTCGATCGGCTGGCCCTTATCGACCTGGAAGGGAACTGG
>CAMYMY010000497.1 GCA_947259625.1 uncultured Kiloniellales bacterium
GATGACGGCCGGATCGCTGCGCACCTGCTCCGGCGTCCCGTCGGATATCTTCCGGCCGTAGTCGAGCACGACGATGTGGTCCGAGATGCCCATGACCACGCTCATGTCGTGCTCGATCAGCAGGATGCCCATCTTGTGCTCGTCCCGGATGAACAACAGCAACTCGTTCAGTACCTGCGATTCGCGCGGGTTGAGACCCGCTGCCGGCTCGTCCAGGCAGAGCAGCACCGGCTCGGTGCACATGGCCCGCGCGATCTCCAGGCGCCGTTGGTCGCCGTAGGGCAGGTTGCCGGCCTCCTGATCGGCCGCCTTGGTCAGGAGCGTGCGCTCGAGCCAGTACCTGGCCAGCTCGACGGCCTTTTCCTCCGCCTCGCGGTATCGCTTCAAGCCGAACAGGCCCAAGACGGTATAGCCCGAAGCCCGCATCAGCTTGTTGTGCTGAGCGACGATCAGGTTCTCCAGAACGGTCATGCGCGGGAACAGGCGGATGTTCTGAAAGGTGCGGGCGACGCCGGCGGCCTGCGCCGTGCGGAAGCCCTCGATGCGCTCCAGCAGGAACTCACCCTTCGGGTGGTGCAGCGCCAGGCGTCCGACGGTCGGCTTGTAGAAGCCGGTGAGGCAGTTGAACACGGTGGTCTTGCCGGCGCCGTTGGGGCCGATGATCGCCGTGATTCGGGCATCGGCCGCCTGAAAGGACACATCGTCGATGGCGACCAGGCCGCCGAAGCGCATGGTCAGGTGCTCGACCGTCAGGCGGACCTCGCCGCCGCCCGGGATCGGCCCCAGTAGATCGGCGCTGGTCGCCCCCTGGGCGATGGCCGATTCGGCGCTCATGGTTCGGCCTCCTTGGCCCCGCCCTTGCCGAACAGGCGGATCGTCGGTTCGCGGTGGGCGAGCAGTCCCGCGGGGCGCCAGATCATGATCAGGACCATGGCCATGCCGAAGGCCAGCATGCGGTACTGCTGCAGCTCGCGGAAGAACTCGGGCAAGCCGATCAATAGGATCGCCGCGACGACGACGCCGATCTGGCTGCCGAAGCCGCCGAGCACGACGATGGCCAGGATCACCGCCGACTCGATGAAGGTGAAGCTTTCGGGACTGATGAAGCCCTGGCGCGTCGCGAAGAACGAGCCGGCGAAGCCGGCGAACATGGCGCCGATGCCGAAGGCGGTCAGCTTGGTGTTGCGCGGGTTGATGCCGAGCGAGCGGCAGGCGGTCTCGTCCTCGCGCAGCGCCTCCCAAGCGCGCCCGACCGGCAGCTTTCGGATGCGCATCGTGAAGATGTTCACGACCAGGGCCAGCGCGAGGATCAGGTAGAACAGGAAGATGATCCGGTGGATCGGCGTGAACTCGAGGCCAAACAGCTCATGGAAGGCATGGCCGTCGGTAACGTTGCGCTTGAACAGGGCCAAGCCGAAGAAGCTCGGCCGCGGAATCCCGGAAATGCCGTCCGGTCCGTTCGTGAACTCGTACCAGTTGAGCAGGATGATCCTGATCATCTCGCCGAAGCCCAGCGTGACGATGGCGAGATAGTCGCCGCGCAGCCGCAGCACGGGAAAGCCGAGGAGCACCCCGGCGGTCGCCGCCATCAGGCCGGCGAAGGGCAGCGCGACCCAGAAGCTGACGTCCAGCCCGGTGGCGAGCAGCGCAAAGCTGTAGGCGCCCACGGCGTAGAACGCCACGTAGCCGAGGTCGAGCAGCCCGGCGAGGCCGACCACGATGTTCAAGCCCCAGCCGAGCATGATGTAGGTGACCACCAGGATCCCGATGTCGAGCAGCCGTCTGTCGGCGAAGGGCAGGAAAGGAAAGACGACCGCGACGCCCAGCAGCAGGGGGCCGAGCAGCCGCGCCGCCCTTTGCACCTTGGCGCCGATCCTGTCCATCCGCGCGTCGCGCTCCTCGGCCGTCATCACCGAGGTCATGTGCGTGTGGGCGCGGGCCGCCCGCAACGCGAGCACCACGATCACGATGAGGATGGCCCACATCACGACCAGGCTCTCGAAAGGCAGGAACCGCATCAGCTCTGCGCCGGTCTCGGGGCCGAATAGGAATTTGGACAACAGTACGACGAGCAGGACGATCGCGAGGGGCGGCGCGGTAAAGAGCACCGGCAACGGGCGACGTTCGCGCAGCAGAATGAGCGCGATACGGCCGACGATGCCGATCACCACCGCCGCGGCGACATCGCCGAAGCGGTATTGGATGTCGATGCCGCCCGGTACGTCCAGGGTCCTGAAGCCGAGCAGGCCGAAGGCGAGGGCGAAGATCACCAGGCCGGTGGCGCCGGCCTCCTTCAACATGGCCTGACGGTCGAAGGGCCGGCTCGCGGACGCGGCGCTTGTCTTTGCCGCCATGGCCTCAGACCTTCTCGATATCCGGCTTGCCGAGCAGCCCGGTCGGCCGGAAGATCAGCACCAGGACCAGGATCGAGAAGGCCGCCACGTCCTTGTACTCGACCGTGAAGTAGCCGGACCAGAAGGCCTCGATCAGGCCGATCAGCAGGCCGCCCAGCATGGCCCCGGGCAGCGAGCCGATGCCGCCAAGGACCGCCGCGGTGAAGGCCTTGATGCCGGCCAGGAAGCCGATGAAGAAGTCGATCACGCCGTAGTACAGCAGGAACATCATGCCGGCCACGGAGGCCAGCGTCGCGCCGATGACGAAGGTCAGCGAGATCGTCCGGTCGACGTTGACGCCGATCAGCGCCGCCATGTCGCGGTCCTGGCGCGGCCGAGGGTGGTGCGCGCGATCATCAGGGAAAAGATCACCATCAGGACGATGGTGAGCACCATGATGATGCCCTGCATGTAGCCCAGCGAGACCACATAGTCGCCCTCGCGCATGACCTCGACGCCGCCGCTGATCACCGGCTGCATGGGCTTGTTGCGGGCGCTCTGCAGCAGCTGGACGTAGTTCTGGAAGAAGATCGACATGCCGATCGCCGTGATCAGGGCGGCCAGCCGGGGCGAGCCCCGGAGCGGGCGGTAGGCGACGCGTTCGAGGGCCCAGCCGTAGACCGAGGTGAGCATCATCGCGGCGATCAGAACGATCAGGAGCGCCAGCGGCACCCAGGTAATGCCGGCCAGACCCAGGATCAGGAAGGTGATGATCGAGATGAAGGCGCCGATCATGAAGATCTCGCCGTGGGCGAAATTGATCATTCCGATGATGCCGTAGACCATCGTGTAGCCGATGGCGATCAGGCCGTAGATCGAGCCCAGGGTAAGGCCGTTGATCAGCTGATCGAGAAAATACGCGAAGGTGTTCTGCATACTCGCCTCCCCCCGGGCTACGGCCTTTCTTGCGGCGATGGCTCGGTCATTGCGTGTCGCCGAGCGTGACCCTGTGGATGAGCTGCTGGACGAAGCATTCCATGCCACCTGCCCGTACGTTCTTGTTTTCTTGCCCCATCGGACCGGGTCGTTCAAGGCCCCGTACCCGGTTCCACCGCTCCACCCCCGTCATGCGGAGCCGGCGAAGGAACGACCTTGTCGCGTCTCTCCCGGTTGTTCAACCGGAATCTGACCCGATCCCGCGGTCCGGTCCGATTTTCGCCGTCCGATTCGCCGGCGGGCTCATGGCCGCACCCTGCCGCCCGGCCCCCGGCAAGGTCAACCGCCCCGGCCACGTGAGCAAACGAGCCCATGCACGGTAAAAAACTTTTCAATATCAATGGTTTGGCGGCGACCCGTTCCGCCGTCGCAACAAAAAATCGTTTGTTTTCAATGACTTGAAGCGTAGGCGCGGGGGCGCAGGCGTGGTTTCCCGGCCATGGACAAAGGCGGACGGAGCGGGGCGGGCGGTTCAATACTGCAAATATGCAAGCACGACCCCGTTATCACGATCCCCTTACGACCCCCTTATGAGCAGCCTGGCTTTCGTGGGCTCCTTCGCCCGATCCGACAGGCAAAGAGCCGTAAACCAGGTATACATAGCTCAGGCCTCAGAACTTGCCGTTATCGTTCTTCCACTCACTCCGGGGTGTGATCTTTTCGGTCGTGTCCCA
>CAMYMY010000498.1 GCA_947259625.1 uncultured Kiloniellales bacterium
GCCGGAATCAACGCCGGCTTCACCTACAACACCTTCCCGCTGATGGACGGCGACCTGGTGCCGGCGGGCTATGGCGACCTGCAACCCTGGCTGATCAATAACTTCGAGAACGTCGGCGCGGTGCAATTCAACCATCGTCTGCTGGGGGTCGTTACGCTGGCCCTGGCGGCGGGGCTGTGGCTATGGTCGCGCCGCCTGACGCTGTCCGGCCCGGCGGCCCGGGCGGTCACCCTGGTCTTCGCCATGGCCTTGGCGCAGTTCGGGCTCGGACTTTCGGCGCTGCTTCTCGTGGTGCCGGTCTGGCTCGGCGCGCTGCACCAGGGCGGCGCGCTGGTGCTGTTCGGGCTCGGCCTCTGGGCGGTCTACCAGCTGCGCCCGGCCGGCGCGGGATAGCATGAGCGGAACCGACGACCCCGCGGATCTGGCGATCCCGGACGAGCCCGTGCCGGTCTCCGTGCTGACCGGGTTCCTGGGCAGCGGCAAGACGACCGTGCTGCGCCACCTGCTCGGCCACCCGGCGATGGACGAGACCGCGGTCGTCGTCAACGAGTTCGGCGAGGTCGGCCTCGACCACCTGCTGGTCGAGACGGCGGACGAGGACACGGTGCTGCTGAACAGCGGCTGCCTCTGCTGCACGGTGCGCGGCGATTTGATCGACACCCTGCGCCGGCTGTTCAGGCGGCGGGTCCGCCGGGAGGTGCCGCCCTTCCTGCGCCTGATGATCGAGACCACGGGACTCGCCGATCCCGCGCCGATCCTGCACACCCTGATGACCGACCCCATGCTGGTCACCCGCTTCCGACTGGACGGCGTGATCGCCACGGTCGACGCGGTGACCGGCGAGGCGACGCTCGACCGTCACGGCGAGGCGGTCAAGCAGGCCGCGGTTGCCGACCGGCTGCTGGTGACCAAGACCGACCTGGCGGACCGGGCGGCGGTCGAGGCCCTGGCCGCGCGGCTCGCGGCGCTCAACCCGGCGGCCCCGGTCTACGAGTTGGTCCAAGGCGAGATCGGCCCCGAGCGCCTGTTCAATGCCGGGCTCTACGATCCCACGACCAAGAGCCTGGACGTGCGGCGCTGGCTCAAGGCCGAGGCCTACCGGGATGCCGGGGCCCACGCGGACCATAGTCACGACGTCAACCGCCACGACGACCGCATCCGTGCCTTCGTCGTCACGGCCGAGCGGCCGCTCGACTGGGACCGCCTGAACGGCTGGATCGAGATGCTGGTCGCCTGCTACGGCGCCGACATCCTGCGCCTCAAGGGTATCCTCAACGTCGCGGACATGGACCGGCCCCTGGTCGTCCACGGCGTGCAGCACCTGTTCCACCCGCCCGTGCCGCTCGAGAGCTGGCCCGACGGCGACCGCAGCTCGCGCCTGGTCTTCATCACCCGCGACCTGGACCGCGCGACCTTCGAACGGACGTTGAAGGAATTCACCGAAGACGGGCCGAGCACCGCGCTGGAGTTGGCGAAGCCGGGCGGCGACGATCGAGGCCGCTTGTAGATGAGGGCGAAGCCGTCCGCTAGGCCACCTTCGACCGCGCAGATAGCAACAGCGATGGTGCGTAACGCTCGACGAGCTTCTGGCATTCCGGCACAAGATGAACTAAAAGCCGAAACTAGACGCTGCTCGACGGTTTTCGGTGCAAAGGCCGCTGATCTTCACTGCGGCTGGCGGAGTCGGCACGATTGCGTGAGGGGGAACGGATGAGGACACAGACGATCTTGGCGGCCCTGTTCGCCGTCACCGCGCCGATCGCGCTCGCGGCCTGCGAGCAGGAGCAGCCGGAGGTGGTGGAGCGGATCCGTGCGATCAAGACCGTCACCGTGGCCGAACGCGGATCGGGCCAGATTCGCCGCTTTCCGGGGATCGTCGAGGCCGTGGACACCTCGACCCTGAGCTTCGAGGTGAGCGGCAACACCCGCGAGGTCAATGTCAACGTCGGCGACCGGGTGACATCCGGACAGGTGCTGACGACGCTGGACAAGACGCCCTTCGAACTGAACGTCCAGGCCGCGGAGGCCGATGTCGGGCGGGCCAAGGCGGTCCTCGCCGAAAAGCAGACCGTGTTCGACCGGCAAAGGACTCTCTACGCCAAGGAATGGGTCAGCAAGGCGGCCTTCGACCAGGCCATAGCGGCGCGCGACAGCGCGAAGGAACAGGTGGCCTATTCAGTCTCCAAGCTCAACCTGGCGCGCCGCGACCTGGAAAAGACGGACCTCACGGCCCCCTTTGACGGCGTGATCGCGGAGAAGTCCGTCGACCCCTTCCAGGAGGTCGCGCGCGGCGAGAAGGTTTTCGCGATCTACGTCGAGGCGGCGATGCAGGTCGTCCTGAGCGTCCCGGAAACGGCCATCGGTGAAATCTCCCTGGGCCTTCCGGCGGACATCGGCTTCCCGGCAGAGGGAATGGCGCCGCTGGCCGGGCGCGTCTCCGAAATCGGCTCGGTCGCCTCGGAGGCCAACGCCTTTCCGGTCAAGGTAACCCTCACCGAGCCGCCCGCCCAAGTGCTGCCCGGCATGACGGCGGAGGCGTCGCTGGTTCTGGGCGGCCAGGACAATGACAGCTCCTTTCTCATCCCCTTCGCGGCGATCGCACCGGGGGACGAACCCGGGCGCGGCTACGTCTTCATCTATGATCCCGCAACATCGACGGTCCGGCGGACTGCGATCAGCGGCAGGGGCGTGCGCGACAACCGCGTCATGATCGCCGAGGGC
>CAMYMY010000499.1 GCA_947259625.1 uncultured Kiloniellales bacterium
CGGCGAACAGGAAGCCGGCTTGCGCCTGGACCGCTGGTTCAAACAGCGCTTCCCGGAGCTCGGCCACGGCCGCCTGGAAAAGCTGTTGCGAACCGGCCAGGTCCGGGTCGACGGCGGACGCGCCAAGTCGGGCACCCGGCTGGAAGCGGGCCAGACGGTACGTGTCCCGCCCCTGCCCGAACCCGCGGCCGCACAGGCGCCTCGAACGCGGCACACCGCGGTGCTGGCCGAACGCGATCTCGAGGCATTGCACCAAGCCGTGCTGTATCGCGACGACTGGGTCATCGCGATCGACAAGCCCGCCGGGCTGGCCGTGCAGGGCGGCACCCGGCAGCACCGGCACCTGGACGCCATGCTGGAGGCGCTCAGTTTCGGCGCGGACGAGCCGCCGCGCCTGGTGCACCGGCTCGACAAGGACACCAGCGGCGTCCTGCTGCTGGCGCGCACGGCCCAGGCCGCGCGGGCCCTGACCGCGGCGTTCCGCGGCAAGGAGGTGCGCAAGCTCTATTGGGCGGCGGTCGCCGGCGTGCCGAAGAAGCCCTTTGGCCGGATCGCCGTGCCGCTCGACAAGCGGGCCGGCCGGGGCGGCGAGAAGGTCGGCGCGACCCAAGGCGGCAAGGAGGCGGTGACGCTCTATCAGGTGGCCGCGCGGTGCGGCAAGAAAGCCGCCTGGCTGGTGCTGTCTCCGCTGACCGGTCGCACCCATCAGCTTCGGGTGCACTGCGCGGCGCTCGGCCATCCGATCTTGGGCGACGGCAAGTACGGCGGCCGGGACGCGTTCCCGATGGGGGCGGCGGGTGCGCCCCTGGCCAAGCGCCTCCAGCTGCACGCCCGCGAGGTTGCGTGTCCGCATCCGGCCGACGGCACGACCTTGCGGATCACCGCGCCCCTGCCGCCGCACATGGCGGAGACCTGGGCCGCCTTGGACTTCGATCCGGCCGTGGGCGAAGCCGCGGCGGCCGCGTTGGAAAATCGCGAGCAGTCGGCGGCACCGGCCGGGGCGAGGCGCCGGAAGCCCTGACGGCAGGGAATCGTAGCGAGAGGATCAGCCCGGGCCCCGGGTGGCCGGGCCCTCGATGCGGCCCTGGAGGTTCCGGTTCCGCTCCAGCAACTGTCGCAGGAAACGCCGCTGCTCGGAGATCAGCCGCGCGGCCGTCTGCTGGTCTTTCAGCGGCCGGTACAGGTTGACGCTGAGCGGAACGTCGTTGACCAGGGTCAGGGAGTAGATGCCGAGCATGACGAAAGTCCGCCCGTCGTATTCGAGCCCTTGGGCGATGCCCGCGTAGAGCGCCGCGTCGTCGGCCTCGATGATCCCCAGGTTCTCGGACTGGCCGACCTCCAACTCCGGCATGGTCGCCTCGAGGCGCGCCTGGCCGGCCTCGAGGTCGAGCGGCAGCGCGCTGTCCATGACCTTGCGCAGCTCCTCGAGGAAGGCGCCGCGCGCCATTCCCGGGTAGGAGGTTTCCTCGATCGGCGTCAGGACGTTTCCGTAGCGCTCGAGAAACGCGACCTCGCCGTCGCGCCAGCGTTGCAGCTCGGCGCAGTCGACGAATACGACGAGAACTCGGTTCAGATCGGCATTGATCTCCTCCATGAACCGAAACAGATCGGCCTCCGCCTCTACCTTGCGGTCGATCAGGCAGTAGGACTGCGGCGGCTCGATGACCAGCGAGCGATCGGCCACGCGATAGCTGCCGGCCAAGGCGGACCCGGCCGTTGCCGGCAAGAGGGCGAGCAAAAGCCAGAGTCCCGTCAAGGAGATCGCGGTTGTCTTGATCACCGGAAACTTCAGTGCCAATCGATGCATATCGATGGTTCTTTCACCGATAGATTAAGAAATGCTTTGGGCGGAAAACCGCAGGCCGGCCCGCGGCCCCGGTCAAGCGACGGCGCCTCCCGGACCCCTCGGCACGGGGACGGCCATGGATTCGGGGAAATACGCGAGGCCCGGCGCCGCAATTGCACGAATATTCATGCATATGTTAAGGGGTCGTAAACGGCCCATGGGTAGACTCTCCTCTAGACGTCCTGGTCTTCCTTAGGAGAGCAAGGCGATGATGGCAGGAGAAACTTGGTACCTCTGCGCCTCGGACTACGATGGTCCGGTCGAGATCATCGACGCCGAGCCGGTGATGTGCGGCGAGATGGAGCTGATCCTGGCGCAGCTCGACAACGGCGTGGTCGCCGCGGTGCGTTTGGATCGCCTGGTTCAGGCGGAGTACTGCCAGACCGGATGGGGCCACGCCTGAGCGGCCGCGGCGATTTGGACCTCGACGATGGCTTGGCTCGGGCCTTTCTGGCCCGCACGCCATTGCGGCCGTCGCCGCCGAACGCCATCTCTTGCTTTACAAATGCGCTCCACTCATCGACAAAGGCGCCCATCGGCGCAAGGGGTGCGCGGCTCGCGGCCGGATCCTGTCCGGACCCTCGATTCTAGGGAAGACCGGAGAGCGATGTTCAACTCCCTGAAGCTCATCATGTTCGACCTCGACGGCACCCTGGTGGACAGCCAGGGTGGCATCGTCGCCGCCATGACCGAAGCCTTCCGTGGGGCCGGCCTCGGCGATCCGGACCCCTCGGACGTGCGGCGGGTCGTCGGGCTCAGCCTGACGACGGCGATCGGCGTGCTGATGCCCGAGGCCGAGGCCGCCACCGTGGCCGAGGTGGTCGAACGCTACCGCGACGCCTTCCTGAGCTTGCGGAACCGGCCGGATTTC
>CAMYMY010000500.1 GCA_947259625.1 uncultured Kiloniellales bacterium
CCCCACCTGGCCGATTCCAATGCCTTGTTGGGCACCGAGTTTTGCGCGATCGCGATCCCGCTCGAATTGCTTTCGCTGCCGATGACGCGGCGGAATGGGAGCGGCATCACGGTGGTCGCGGACGACGACGTGCCGGCCTGGTCGCCACCGCCGAAGCGTTTCGCGGATTCCCTGTCGGCGATCGTCTCGACCCACTTTCACGACGGCTACCCGGGCATAGACACCGTGGCCGAGAGCATCGGTATGAACGCGCGCACCGTTCAGCGCAGGCTGGCCGCCGACGGACTGACGTATCGCGACCTGATCGACTGGTACCGTTTCGAGACCGCCAAGCGGCTGATCGGGGAGGGCCGAGTCAGGTTGACGGATGTCGCCGCCGAGCTCGAATACAACGACGCGGGCAGCTTCAGCCGCGCGTTCCGACGCTGGGCCGGCGTCTCGCCGCGCGAGTATCGCACACTTCACACCAAGGCATGATCGACCGCGAGGTCAGGTGATCCCCCGGGCTTGTGTCGCGGTCCGGGAGCGGAAGGTATTCTTCCGCGCCGACCGTCTATCCCGGCTGCACCACCCGAACGAGCTTCGATACCGGCGCTGCGCCGGCAGTCTTCCTCAGGGCGAAGGCCGACAGACACGTCGAGGTCGCGCAAGACCTTGCAGAGTCTCAAATGAAACTTCGATTTCGTGATTGAGGCTTTCAAGGCCGAGAGTCGTTTGCTGCGCGAGCAGAAAAAAGCCCGGCCGACGCTATCAGTGGTCAGGAAACCTTCGGCGCCGCATGCCCTAGGGACGGAAAGAACCGCGCGCTGTCGTCTAGTGGCAAATGATGCTCGGATTTTCTTGAGACACTCGGAAACCATGCGACGCTGGGAGGTTTGCGAATGCAGGCTCGTCAACCATTGGGGATATAGGCGCGCATTGGGGGTCGTGTCCCCTGGGGTGGTGTAAGAGCGGCGGCTTGACGCCGGTCTTTGCCGGTTGAGGTTTCCGGCTCATTGGGCCGCGATTGTGAGCGGCGTTTCATCAGGATGGCTGATCTGGGCCAGGGTTTCCAGGGTCATGTATCTGCGGCAGACGGCCCACTCGTCGTTCTGTTCGGCGAGGATGGCGCCGACCAGGCGGATGATGGCGGCTTCGTTGGGGAAGATGCCGACGACGTTGGTCCTGCGCTTGACCTCCTTGTTGAGCCTCTCCAAGGGGTTGGTCGAGTGGATCTTGGTCCTGTGGTCCTTGGGGAAGGTCATGAAAGCGAGCACGTCCTGCTCGGCGCTGTCCATGAGCTCGGCGAGCTTTTCGAACCTGGGCCTCAAGGAGTCCGCGACCTGGCGCCATTGGGCGACGGCGGCCTCATGGTCCTCCTGGACGAAGGCGGTTCGGATGGCGGCGGCGGCCATCTCGCGCTGGCCCTTGGAAACATTGGCCAGCGCGTTGCGCATGAAGTGGACGCGGCAGCGCTGCCAGGTGGCGCCCAGCACCTTGGCGATGGCCGCCTTGAGGCCCTCGTGGGCATCGGAGACCACCAGCTTGACGCCCCTCAGGCCCCGGCGCGTGAGGCTGCGCAGGAAGTCGCTCCAGAAGGTCTCGGCCTCCGACGGACCGATGGCCAGGCCCCGGGCTTCGCCCCCATCCTACGGATGCCTCTCGGCGGCCTTCGGTGTTCACAGCCACAGCGATTATCGCCGCCACCGAGACGATCCGCCCCGTCTGGCGCACCTTGACGTAGGTGGCGTCGAGCCAGAGATAGGGCCAGTCGCCCTCGATCGGCCGCTCGAGGAAGGCCTGCACCCGCTCGTCGATCTCCTGGCAGAGCCGGGAGACCTGGCTCTTGGAGATGCCGGTCATGCCCATGGCCTTGACCAGCTCGTCCACCGAGCGGGTCGAGATACCCTGCACGTAGGCCTCCTGAATCACCGCGATCAGCGCCTTCTCGGCGGTACGCCGGGGCTCCAGGAAGAACGGAAAGTAGCTGCCCTTCCTGAGCTTGGGGATCCTGAGGTCGACGGCGCCGGCCCGAGTTTCCCAGAGCCGGTCCCGGTAGCCGTTACGGTGGTTGAGGCGCTCGGCGCTGCGCGCGCCGTGCCCGGCTCCGCAGAGCCCCTCGACTTCCAGGGCCATCAGCCGATCGGCGGCAAAGCCGATCATCTCGCGCAGCAGATCCGCGTCCGAGGTCTTCTCAAGCAGCGTCTGGAAGGTCATTCTGTCGTCGGTCATCGTCGTCGTCTCCGTTTCGGTTGGTTGGATTCGCAAACCCCAACCATAACGAAGACCGACGATGGCCGCCCTCCGGGCGGCGGCGGGCGCGGACCGCTTGAGCTCTCTGATGGCTCCGCGGACCGCCCCCGCCGAACCAACTCTTACACCACGCCCCGGGACGCTAACCCCTTCTCTCAATCTTGACCCACAAATCGCCTTGCGAAGGCATGATATAGACGCCGGATGGTCAGGAAATGCTCATCTCGCCCGCTTCCAGTGATCGTTGCCAGTTCTTCGTCGCCGAGGGCCGCACACACCAAGCTGGATAGCACCAGGAGGCTGCAAAGGTCTTTCTGTGGAAGTCGGTCCAATTGGCTGGGATCCTTCAGGCGATCGACCAACGGGCCAAACTCCTCTTCTGAAATCCCGAGCACAGCCATGAAGCCTGAGATTTCCCTTCCAGCAAATCCCCCGAGTTCAGCTATGGCGGATTTCAGATTTTCAAGATCTGTTTCTCC
>CAMYMY010000501.1 GCA_947259625.1 uncultured Kiloniellales bacterium
CCTGCGAAGGCGCGATCGCAAGATCGCGATACGGGGAGACGTCCACTGCCGTCAAGATCGAAGCCGTCGACTCCCGACAGTGATCTGGAGACCTTTGTCCGGCGCGCGATCGCCGCTTCGCTGGCCGGCGGTGGCCCTACCATCGCCGGGGTCGCCATGTCGGTGGGCCTGAGCGTGCGCAGCCTGCAGCGGCGCCTCGCCGAGGATGGGCTCACCTACAGCCAACTTCGCGAAGAGGTCCGTCGCGATGCGGCCTTTCGTCTGATCGAGGACCGCGGCCTGAACCTGGCCGACATCGCCTCGACCCTAGGCTACTCCGACCCCGCCCACTTCACCCGCGCCTTCACCCGTTGGACCGGTCAGTTGCCGCGCGCCTACCGCCGGCCCGGCGCTCGGAGGCCTGGGTGAAATGGGTCGAACAGATCATGCGAAAGCATGCGCACAGGACTTCAATCGACCACGGCTTGTATCCCAAGACCTATGAGATGGAGTTGTGGATGCTTCGGTATGCCTGACCAACAAGGGACCGGCCCAAGGGGTTTTGAGCCCTCTGGCACCGCCTGCAACGGCGGCTGCGAAGCGTTTTTGCTGGCGGTTTTTGCGCACAGGTGGAACCGGCGCAGGGCCCGGGTGGCGACAGGATAAGAGGAGCAGAATAATGATGTGGATCAGGAGTCAGCGATTCAGTCTTCCGGCTCGGATCGCCACCGTGGCCGTGCTGGCATTTGGCGTGTTGGGCTCGGCACTCGAGGCCCAAGCAAATGCCGGCGGCGTTCTCGACGCTGCGTCGCAACGCCTCGAAACGGTCCCGATTGAGGGACCAGCTTTGGGCAACACGTTCGAGTTGGCCGTCCCGACTCACGCTCCTATCATGCTCGCGCAGGCGACAACATCCGAACCAGCCGAGACCACCACCGAAGGGGTCGCGGAGAAGATCGAGCGGGTCGGCGGCGCCGCGCTCGAGATCTTCGAACCCGTGGTCCACGGCGGCCTGCGCGGCTTCTTCGAGCTGCTCGACAAGCAGAAGTTCGTCTTCCTGCTGCTCGCCCTCGCCATCGGCTACCCGCTCGGCAGGGTGAAGTTCGGGCCGATCTCGTTGGGCGCGACCGCCGGCACCCTCTTGGCCGGCGTGGCGATCTCGCTCATCGCGAAGGTCGGGTTCGACATCACCTATTCGATTCCGGGCCTGGTCTCGACGATCTTCCTGCTGCTGTTCATGTACGCCCTCGGGCTCAGGGTGGGGCCGCAGTTCTTTGCCGGCCTGAAATCGGGCGGCATGGCCTTCATCGTTATCGGCCTCACGGTTTGGTCGCTCAACTGGATCATCGCCTTTGGCGGCGTAAAGCTGGTCGGGCTCGATCCCGGCTTCGCCCCGGGAATCATCTCCGGCAGTTATACCATCACGGCGGTCATCGGCGTCGCCACCTCGGCTCTGGAGAGCGGTGCATGGAGCCCGCCCGAGGGGATGTCGGCAGACCAGGTCGGCGCCAATATCGCCGCGGGCTATGCGATCAGCTACATCCTGTCGAGCATCGGCATCATCCTGCTGATCAGATATCTGCCGGCGATGTTCGGCCGCGACTCGGTCGCGGATGCGAAGGAGGCCGAGGAGCAGATGAGCGGCGGCGCGACCGAGCCGGTGCCCGGAGCCGCCGGGTCGCTCACGCTCGGATTCTCGCCGCTCGACGTCCGCGCCTTCCGGGTCGAGCAGGAAGATTTCGTCGGCAAGACCATCGAGCAGCTGTTCGAGCAACATCCACGCGCGCCGGTCCTGCGCGTCGTGCGCGACGGTCAAGTCATCGAGCCGGCGGACAACCCGACCATCCAGAAAGGCGATGTCATCTCGGTGCGGGCCGACGTCGACGACTTGGTCCACAAGGGGCATGTGGTCGTCGGCCCGGAGGTGGACGATCCCGTGGCCCGCAACATCCAGCTCGAGGCCGCCGACCTGCGCATCGGGTCGCGGGAAGCCAGCGGAAAGACCGTTACGGAACTCCACCAACTGGTCGGCTTCGGACTGCAGCTCAAGGCTCTGTTCCGTCAGGGCCAGCAGCTGCCGGTCGGACCGGAAACGGTTGTCGAGTTCGGCGACGTCGCGCGGATCGTGGGTCCCGAATGGTGCATCCAGCGCGCGGCCGAGCTGCTCGGCGGCCGCGCGATCTTCGACACCGCGGCCACCGAGGTGATGTACTTGGCGGTCGCCATGGTCATCGGCTACCTCGTCGGCGTCATCAGCTTGACGGTCGGCGGGATTCCCTTCGCGCTCGGGACCTCGGCCGGCTGTCTGCTCGCGGGGATCTTCGTGAGCTATTTCCGCAGCCGCAACCCGGAGTTCGGCGGACCGGTCAGCGAGGGCGCCCGCAGCTTCCTGCAGGACATCGGCCTCAACATGTTCGTGGCCGTGCTGGCGGCCAACGTCGGCCCGAAGATCCTGCAGTCCTTCCAGGGCACGACCGTGATCTGGGTGGCGATCATCGGCACGCTGGCGGCCCTGGTGCCCCCCTTCGTCTCCTACTTCATCGGCGTGAAGTTCTTCAAGTTGAACTCGATCATCGCCGCCGGTGCGAGCACCGGGGCGCGCAACTCCACGCCCGGCCTCAATGCGATCTGCGAGGAGTCGAAGAGCGCGGTGGCGGCGGTACCCTATCCGCTGACCTATGCCATCACGACCGTCCTGGCCTTGATTGGCGGTTACGTCGCCATGATGCTC
>CAMYMY010000502.1 GCA_947259625.1 uncultured Kiloniellales bacterium
GCATCCAGTCGACCGCGAAGCCGAACTCGAACTCGCCCTTGCACATGGTCGAGGCCCGGTTGTCCATCTGCCAGGACTGGGCCGCGCCCTTGCCGATGACGGCGATCACCTTCTCCATGTCGAGCCCGGCCTTGAGGCCGAAGTTCATGCCTTCGGCCAGCCCCTGCACCAGGCCCGCGATGCAGATCTGGTTGACCATCTTGGTCAGCTGGCCCGCGCCCGAGGGCCCCATCAGCGTGACCGCCTTGGCGTAGCAGTCTATGACCGGCTGGGCCGTGGCGAAGGGCGCTTCGTCGCCGCCGCACATGACGGTCAGGACACCGTTCTCGGCGCCCGCCTGGCCGCCGGAGACCGGCGCGTCGATCACCTCGATGCCCTGCTCCTTGCCGATCGCGTGGAGCTCGCGCGCCACCTCGGCCGAGGCCGTGGTGTTGTCGACGTAGATGCTGCCGCGGGAAAGCCCGGCGAGGATGCCGTCGTGGCCCAGGACGACGCTACGCAGGTCGTCGTCGTTGCCGACGCAGGAGAACGCGATCTCGACGCCCTCGACGGCCTGGCGCGGCGTCTCGGCCAGGGCGCCGCCATGCTGCTCGACCCAGGCTTCGGCCTTGGCCTTGCTGCGGTTGTAGACCGTGACCTCGTGGCCGCCGGCCTTGAGGTGCCCGGCCATGGGATAGCCCATGACGCCGAGCCCAACGAAAGCAACCTTGGTCATGCTATGCCCCTTTCCCTGTCGCGTTTGCGCAGCCAGATTAGCCGCAGGTCTCGGTCGCCTCAAGCACAGCCCTTCCCCACCGTCGAAATCCAAGACCTGTTCCAGGCGGTTTAGGTCCGCGCCGATGGTCCAAGACCTCCAAGCCAGCCGGCACTTGCGATCCTAGCGAAGACCCCGACATCGGACTTAGGCGAATCATGCCTTGCAACTCCTGGGACCAGACACGGGAGGCGAGAAATCCGAGAAATTCGTTCGCCATTCTGTCACCGAAGGATTACACTCAATTCGAATGTGGGTTCTCGGATTTGCTGAACACAGGCGCCTGCCGGCTGGCGACCGAAGGCAGGGATGTCGAGGATCGATGGGAACAGGGTAATAGCAAGAGGTATGAAATATGAGATACTCAGCGCTAGGGCTTACTCTCGTATTGTTCGGGACCGGCTGTGCGTCCTACGCTCCGTCGTCTGTGCCCACTCCTACCGTTCAGCCGGCAGATTGGCACGTCAAGAACGGTCTGGCCGCCGCCGTCTATCCCGTCGTGGAGGAAGAGCAGCAGCAGAAGCTTCTCAACGCGGATCTCAAGGAGGCAGACGTGATTGCCCTCCAGGTGATCGTCGAAAACAGGACCAAGCGCATGATGCTGGTCCGGCCGTTGGATTTGGTCTTGACGTTGCCCAACCAGCGAACGTTCGGACCGACCTCTGCTGCCTCGGTCGCGAATAAGGTCGAAGAAAATGGAAGCGTCGTGGGCCCAGCGCTTGCCTTCGGAATCATCGGATACATGGTCGCCAGCGGTGCCGAAGATGACGCCAAGCAGGCACGGGTGGCGGACTATGATGCCAAGTCTTTTAGAAGTAAAAGCCTTGCGAAGAACCAGTCCACCCACGGCTTCGTTTTCTTCATTCCGCCACCTGGCTCTGGGGCGTTCGAAGAGGCTACCTTATCGGTGTTCTTTGTCGACGAGCAGGCGGCCACGACCGAAGAGATCCAGGTACCCTTGACGCAGCTGGGCTTTGAGCCCGAGGAGGTCAGGGAGAAGAAAGAGCAACCGGAGTACCCAAATTGAGCCCGTTCCCCACGGCGTGCCACATCGGAAGGCAGCGGAAGCCAACAAAACACGCTTAAGCCTGCAAATCCCAAACAGCAGATCTACGTGTTCGGCGCGAGGAGGAGTTCGCGCGCCCTGAAGGAGTGTCGCATAGTTGCAGGCTTGGCCCGCGGTCTGTAGCTGCACGCGCGATGCCCTAGGGTCAGATGCCGAGGCCGTCAAGATCGAGCAATACCTTTTGCAGCGCTGCCTTGAGCGCCAAAGACAGGGATTCCGAGTAGCTGTCTCCAGTCGCCGCGAAAGACACCCCCGCAGAGCCAGTTCCCGAATAACTGCGATCGAGAAGATGCCGCCCTGCTCTCTTGGCTTCAACCTGTAGGGTCACGTCGCCGTCATAAGTGAAAGAGGCACTGCAGTAGACAAAGAGGATGTCGCCGGAAAGGATGATGGCGTCGTCCGGTGCGGCGGCACGCTCCTCGACACCATAGCCCGCTGCCTTGAGTTCGTGAGCCACCGCGTCGTGGACCCATTCGGTTACGTCCCGTGTCGCGATCACCTTGGCGGTCTTCATGCCCAAGCCATTCTTTACATGACCGACGATCTCTTTGTCCGGTCTCACATCCCTGAAGTCTTCAAGATAGATGACGCCTCGAGACCCCGAGGCAGGGCTTGCCTGGGCCGAGGTGACCAATCCCGACCCTTCGGACGGGGGATAATCGAGTTTGGCGTGGCGATCACCGAATGCGCATCCTGTTAGCGCGATCCCCAAAAGGCATGCCGAAATCAGCACCTTCATTCCTCTAATCCCATGTTGTCGCCCTCTCCTTGAAACTCGCGAACACGAGCGAAGCGGCGATCCACCTTCGACTCCGATCAGATCAGCAGATGCCGCATCAACTCTAGCCGTCATGGCCAATGTGCGAAAGGCGGTCACTGCGAAGCGGGC
>CAMYMY010000503.1 GCA_947259625.1 uncultured Kiloniellales bacterium
CTGTCGCCGATCATCGTCATCGGCTCGCTGATGGTCGCCACGGCCATCCTGATCGAAAGCGGTCTTGCGTTTCTGGGCCTCGGCGATCCGAACATCATGAGCTGGGGATTCCAGATCGGCGCCGGCCGCACGCTGCTGCGTTCGGCTTGGTGGGTTTGCACCTTCCCCGGGATTGCGATTCTGATGACGGTCCTCGCCATCAATCTCGTTGGCGAAGGCCTCAACGACGCGCTCAACCCACGCCTCAGGGAACGCCAATGAGCGCACCCCTGCTGGAGATCCACAATTTGCATATCTGCCTCCCCGAGGGCTCGGAGCGAGCGCACGCTGTCGAAGCGGTCGACCTCGATCTCAAGGCGAACGAGATCCTCTGTATCGTCGGCGAGAGCGGCTCGGGCAAGTCGCTGACCGCGCGAGCGGTGATGGGCCTGCTGCCGAAACCCCACGTGCGGGTCGTAGATGGTGGCATCCGCTTCGGAAACGAAGACCTCACCAATGTCTCGGATGCGCGATATCGCGAGATCAGGGGCAGCGAGATCTCGATGATTTTTCAAGAACCGATGACCGCCCTGAACCCGGTCATGTCCATCGGCGATCAGATCGACGAGGTTTTTCGTTTCCATGAAGCCATGGGCCGCCGGGAGCGGCGTGAACGCGCCCTGTCCCTTCTTGACGACGTACATCTGCCGGACCCGGATCACATCATGCGGGCCTATCCTCACGAACTGTCCGGTGGTCAGCGGCAACGGGCGATGATTGCGATGGCGCTCGCGCTCGATCCGTGCGATGGCGCTCGCGCTCGATCCGCAGATCCTGATCGCCGACGAGCCCACAACCGCGCTCGACGTCACCACGCAGGCGCAGATTCTGAAGTTGATTAAGGAGATGCAGGCCGAGCATGGCACCGGGGTCTTGTTCATCACCCATGACTTCGGTGTCGTCGCCGACATCGCCGACCGGGTCGCGGTGATGCAGCAGGGCCTCGTCGTCGAGATGGGCACCGCCGAAGACGTTCTGAACGCGCCGAAGCATCCCTACACCCAGGCGCTGATCGCATCGGTTCCCAGCCTGAAACCGCGGCTTCCGCGGGACCAGTCCGCCGAACCGGTGCTCCAGATCGAAGGACTGACCAAGGTCTTTCGAAGCGGCGGCGGTTTCCTGGGCCTCGGCGGATCGGAGCGCACAGTCCGGGCCGCGACGGATGTGACCCTCGAGCTCAGGCGCGGCGAGACACTCGGTATCGTAGGCGAAAGCGGGTCGGGGAAGTCCACCGTCGCTCGCTGCATCGTTCGCTTGGTGGACGCGGACCAGGGGAAGATCCTATTGAAGGGCACGGACTTGCGGCCGATGGGCCGTGCCGAAATGCGCCCCTATCGGTCCAGCATCCAGATGATGTTCCAAGACCCCTTCGCGTCGCTCAATCCCCGCACACGGGTCGGCAAAACGATCGCGCAGGGCCCCTTGCTGCAGGGGGTGCCGAAAGACCAAGCAGAAGCGCGGGCACGCGAGTTGCTGTCGATCGTTGGCTTGGACGAGCGCGCGTTCGATCGCTATCCGCACGAGTTTTCGGGCGGCCAGCGACAGCGGATAGGAATCGCCCGCGCTCTGGCCCTGGACCCGGACGTGCTGGTGGCCGACGAACCCGTCTCCGCGCTGGACGTCTCGATCCAGGCGCAAATCTTGGGGCTTCTTGACGAAATCCGCGAGCGCATGAGGCTCTCGGTCATTTTCATCACGCATGACCTGCGCGTGGCCGCCCAGGTTTGTGACCGGCTGGCGGTGATGCGATATGGCGAGATCGTCGAGACCGGCCCAACCGCCGAGGTCTTCCGCGACCCGCAGGCGTCTTACACGAAGGACCTCCTCGCGGCCGTGCCCGGGCAAGCTTGGCAGGAAGCATAGCGCCGCCCAAACGCGGCAAATGCGGCGCCGTTCGCGCGCCTTGCACCAAGCGAATCGTGGGAAGGTCTGGAATCGGGGACGCAGCGGACGCTTACCACGAGAACCCCACCGATTCGCTTCGGAGTTCACGGCCTGATCCGGGCTCTCCGGAATTGACTTGAGCGCCGTTGCTGCCCCATGGTCGCCGGCGGGCCGGAGCGGCCCTTGGGTCGACTTGGGGAAGGGGTCCGAGCTGACCTCGGGCTCCACCTGGCACGCGGCGGGCGGCTTCCACACCCTCAACGCCGACCCGAACATGGCCGCGCTGCAGGGTTACACCATCCGGCTCTACCAGGAGCTCGAGGAGATCAGCGGCCAGTCCTGCAGCCTGCACCACGTCGGCGGCCTGACCATCGCCACGACGCCCGAGCGCATGGACTACCTCAAGGCCCAGCGCGCCAAGCACCGCCACATGGGCCTCGACACCGAGATCGTCGGCCCCGAGGAGATCAAGGCGCTCAGCCCGATCACCAACACCGAAGGCCTGATCGGCGCCCTCTACGATCCGCTCGACGGCCACCTCGACCCCTCGGGCACGACCCACGCCTACGCCAAGGCGGCCAAGGCGCAGGGCGCCGAGATCGTCCTGCGCAACCGCGTCGTGGAGCTCGAACCGCGCGGCGACGGCAGCTGGAACGTGGTCACCGAGCAAGGCAGCGTGGTCGCCGACACCGTGGTCAACGCCGCCGGCCTCTGGGCGCGCGAGGTCGGCGAGATGGCGGGCGTCACTCTGCCGCTCCACGCGATGGAGCACCAGTACCTGGTGACCGACGACATCCCCGAGGTCTACGAGCGCGACACCGAGCTGCCGCACGTCATGGACCCGGCGGGCGAGAGCTACCTGCGCCAGGAGGGGCGCGGCCTTGTGCTCGGGCTCTACGAGCAGGCCTGCGAGCCCTGGGCGGTCGACGGCACGCCCTGGGACTTCGGGCACGAGCTCCTGCCGAACAAGCTCGACCGCATCATGGACGACCTCGAGATCGCCCATCAACGCTATCCCTGTCTCAAGGAGGCGGGCCTCAAGCAGGTCATCAACGGCCCCTTTACCTTCGCCCCCGACGGCAACCCCCTGGTCGGGCCGGTGCCCGGCCTGCCCGGCTACTGGAGCGCCAGCGCGGTGATGGCCGGGTTCAGCCAGGGCGGCGGCGTCGGCCTGACCCTCGCGGAATGGATGGTCGAGGGCGAGCCGTCGCGCGACGTCTTCGCGATGGACGTGGCGCGCTACGGCGACACCTGCACCAGGCCCTTCACCCGGATCAAGGTGATGGAGAACTATCAGCGGCGCTTCGCGATCTCCTACCCGAACGAGGAGCTGCCGGCCGGCCGGCCGCTGCGGACCACACAGGCCTATGGGCTCTGGAAGGCCCAGCGCGCCGTTTTCGGGTCCGCCTACGGCATGGAGCACGTCAACTACTTCGCGCCCGAGGGCGAGGCGCTGGAGGAGACCCCCTCGTTCCGCCGCTCGAACGCCTTTGCGCCCGTCGGCGAGGAGTGCCGGGCGGTGCGCACGGCGGTCGGCATCAACGAGATCCACAACTTCGGCAAGTACGAGGTCACGGGCCCCGAGGCCGAAGGCTGGCTGAGCCACATCATGGCCAACCGCATGCCGCGCGAGGGCCGCATCAATCTGACCCCCATGCTGAGCAACGGCGGCAAGCTGATCGGCGACTTCACGGTCGCCAGGCTGGGCGCCGAGCGCTTCCAGCTGACCGCCTCCTATGCGGCCCAGGCCTATCACATGCGCTGGTTCATGGAACAGATGCCGGAGAAGGGGGTCGCGCTCTCCAACGTGTCCTCGCACCGTGTCGGCTTCCAGATCGCCGGACCGAAGGCGCGCGAGCTGCTCGCGCGGGTCACCAGGGCCGAGGTCTCCAACGAGGCCTTCCCCTTCCTCTCGGTCCGCGAGATCGAGGTCGGCCTGGTCCCGGCCATCGTCTGCCGCATCTCCTACACCGGCGACCTGGGCTACGAGATCTACGTGGGGCCCAGGCACCAGGTGGCGCTCTACGAGACCCTGGCCGGGGCCGGCGGCGACCTGGGGCTCAGGCCGTTCGGCATGCGGGCCATGATGTCGCTGCGCCTGGAGAAGTCCTTCGGCTCGTGGATGCGCGAGTACCGGCCGGACTACACGCCGGCCGAGACCGGGCTCGACCGCTTCGTGTCCTTCGAGAAGAACGACTTCATCGGCCACGAGGCGGCGCGGCGCGAGAAGGACGACCCGCCGAAGCGCCGGCTCTGCACCTTCGTCGTGGACGCCGCCGACGCGGACGTCTGGGCCGACGAGCCGATCTGGCGGGACGGCGAGGTCGTGGGCTTCGTCACCTCCGGCGGCTATGCCCACTACGCCGGGAAGTCGGTCGCGCTGGGCTTCGTTCCGACCGGGATGATCGAGGACGGCGCCAGGTTCGAGATCGAGATCCTGGGAGACATGCGGCCGGCGACGCTGGTCACCGAGGCGCTGTTCGATCCCCGGGGCGAGCGCATGCGGGGCTGACCCGTCGCCGGGGTCATAGCTCCGCCGCGATCAGGGCGAGGAAGTCACCGGGCTCGATCAGGGCCTTGTGCGTGCGGCCGATCAGGGTTCCGGAGCGTTTGGCGCGGTAGACGGCCGGCGCCCGCTCCGGCTTTTCCGGGAAGTGGACCTGGCCGACGGCGTCGCCTTCCGCAACCGCGGAATCGAGGTCGAGCAGGGCCTCGTAGATGCCGCGGTCGTCGGA
>CAMYMY010000504.1 GCA_947259625.1 uncultured Kiloniellales bacterium
ACGACGATCTGAAGGCCGCCGTGGTCGGCCTTCCCCGTGATCTGCTCCTCGGCCGAATAACCCGCGCCGAGCGGCATGGCGACGAACTGCCGGATCACGCCCGTCTCGACGCAATAGCCGTCCAACCACGGCTGCTCCGGGAATACGAGATAGTCTTGCGGATCGCTTTTCAGCTGCTCGACCCACGGCTCTCCCGTGACCGCGTTGATCCTGCCGGCAGCGACCTTCACGGCGCAGGGATAGCGCCCATACGTCCCGCCGAACAACAACCACATGGCCTCTGCTTGGTGCATGGGCATGATCACGCCGCCCCGCTTGACCCACGTTTCCGGGACCCGCTCGGCGAAGTCGTCGAGATGCCGCAGCGGGAAGCGCCCCAGCCCCGGGGGCAAGGGGTAGTCCTTCCCGTCGTCGGGTATGCGCAGAGTTCTTTGGAAACTGATCCCGCAACCCGCGTCCTTCTGAACCTCGGCAAATCGAAAATTCAGCCAGTCTCCGTCCAGGGTGATCATTTCCAGGCATCCTCCTTACCAGTCGCCGTCCCTCACCTCGCGCACCACCGAAAGGATCGCGTGGTTGGGCGCCTGCTTGAGCTGCCGGAGCAAGTCGGCAAACATCTTCGGCCGTTTGCGGATGATCGCCTGCAGGTCGCTCGACACCTTCCCCGCCATGGCCAGCAGGACATCGGGATCCTCGCCCAGTTCGCTCGCCAGCCGGAGCGTCGTCGCCTCGGACGGCGGCCGAAGATCGCCCCGCTCGATCTTGCTGAGATAGGCGGGCTCGATCCCGACCCTCTGCGCCACCTGACGCAGGGAATACCTGCGATCCGTCTTGCGGAGCGCCTCGCGACGCTGCCGCAGGTGGTCGCCGAAATGTGTCATGTATCGTATATACTACACATCTGGCTTTCTGTCAATGGAACCTTGTGCTGAAAAACAAAGGGATACTCGACGTCTGACCAGGCCGGCCCGAGCGCGACCGTCAGATCCGCCTAGTGCCTAGCGAAAAAAGAAAAAGGTGTCAGGAACCTTTTATCCATTAATAAAATATTATTTTCAATATGATGTATCCACAAAAAGAACCTGCGAAAAAGGTTCCTGACACCTTTTTCCACTCCTACATGTTTGACGAGGCTGGTCCGACCGCGGCCCACAAGGTCAGCCTACCCCCTAGAAATCCTTGCACAGCCGGAGCGCGTCGTAGATGGCGGCGTGGATGTTGCGCGAGGCGACCGCGTCGCCGATGCGGTAGAGCCGGTAGCGGCCCTCGGGGTTGGTCGAAATCGCCTGCGGCCGGCCGGCGATCAGCGCCTGGTAGTCGACCTCGCCGCGGTTGACCGAGCCCTCCTTGAGCGCGAAGTAGAGCTCGTCGAGCGGCAGGGTCCCGTGCTCGACCACGACCTGGTCGACCAGCCGCTCGGCGCCCTTATCCGTGTAGTCGCTGCCCAGGAGCGCCGCCAGCTTGTTGCCCTCGCGGCGCACCGAGACGAGGCGCGTGTTGATGGTGATCGCCACGCCGTGCTCCTGAAAGCAGCGGGCGTAGGCGACGTGGTTGAGGCCGCCGATCTCGGGCGCGAAGAAGCGCTCGGGCGTGACGATCTCGAGCCTGGCCCCCGCCTCGGCCAGGACCTCGGCTGCCTGCATGGCGGGATGGGCGCCGTTGTCGTCGTAGAGCAGCACCTCGTCGGCCGGCTTCGCGTCGCCCGAGAGGATGTCCCAGCTGCTCGCCACCAGGTCCGCGCCGGCCTCCAGGAAGCCCGTATTGGGCAGGCCGCCGGTCGCAACTACCACGATGTCGGGCTCCTCGGCCAGCACGTCCGGGGCCTCGGCCCAGGTGTTGAAGCGTAGCGAGACGCCCAGGGCGGCGCAGCACTCGGCGCGCCAGTCCGCGATGCCGATGAACTCGCTGCGCCGGCGCAGGCGGGCGGCCAGGCGAACCTGCCCGCCGGGCGCGTCGGCCGCCTCGAACAGCACGACGTCGTGGCCGCGCTCGGCCGAGACCCGCGCGGCCTCCAGGCCCGCCGGTCCCGCGCCGACCACGACGATCTTGCGGGCCGGGCCCTCGGCGCGGGCGATCACATGCGGCATGGTCGCCTCGCGGCCGGTCGCCGGGTTGTGGATGCAGAGTGTCTCGTGGCCTTCGTAGATGCGGTCCAGGCAGTAGGTCGCGCCGACGCAAGGGCGGATCTCCTGCTCGCGCCCCTCGGCCACCTTCAGCGCGATATGCGGGTCGGCGATGTGGGCGCGGGTCATGCCCACCATGTCGAGCTTGCCCTCGGCGATCGCGTGGCGGGCCGTCGCCACGTCGGCGATGCGCGCGGCGTGGAACACCGGGAAGCCGGTCTCGGCGCGCACCTCGCCGGTGAAGTCGAGGTGCGGGGCGGCGGGCGTACCGTGGATCGGGATGACCTTGGAGAGCGCGGCGTCGGTCTCGATGTGGCCGCGGATGACGTTTAGGAAGTCGATCTGGCCCGTGGCGACCAGGCGCCGGGCGATCTCGACCCCCTCCTCGCGCGTGAGCCCCTTGTTCCAGTCCTCGTCCGCGACCAGGCGCAGGCCCATGATGAGCTCGGGGCCGACCGCCGCGCGGATCGCATCGAGCACCCGGGAGGTGAAGCTCAGGCGGTTGTCGAGGCTGCCGCCGTAGTCGTCGCCGCGCTTGTTCGTCGCGGGCGACCAGAAGCTGTCGATGAGGTGGCCGTAGCA
>CAMYMY010000505.1 GCA_947259625.1 uncultured Kiloniellales bacterium
GTACGAATATGCCCGCGAAGCCCTGAAAAACGGCCTGGTGCTCGAAGAAAAGCTCGGTACCAATCCATACAAGTTCGGCATGGTCGGCGCCACCGACAGCCACACCTCAATGACGACCGCCGAGGAAGAAAATTTCATGGGCAAGCACACCGGCTACGAGGCCTCTCCCGGACGACTGACCCATGAATTCCAGAAGACCAAAGTAGGCGTGCGTCACAGCTGGCAGATGGCAGCTGCCGGTCTGCAGGCGGTGTATGCGACTGAAAACACTCGTGAAGCTATTTACGATGCCATGCAGCGTAAGGAAACGTATGCCACCACCGGTCCGCGCATGATGGTGCGTTTCTTCGGTGGCTGGGACTTCACCGCGCAAGACATCAACAGCCGGCAGCCGGCATTCCGCGGTTATGAAAAAGGCGTGCCCATGGGCGGTGACCTGAAAGCCGTGAAAGGCAAGAAGGCACCGAATTTCATGATCTATGCCCTGCGTGATCCGGTCGGGGCCAACCTCGACCGCATCCAGATCATCAAGGGCTGGACGGACAAGAACGGCAAGACCCACGAAAAGGTTTACGACGTCGCAGTATCCGATGGCCGCACAATCGGCAGTGATGGTCGCTGCAAGCAGCCGGTGGGTAACACGGTTGACATAAAGAACGCCAACTGGACCAACACCATCGGTGCTTCGGAACTGGCCACCGTGTGGACCGATCCGGATTTCGATGCCAACCAGCGGGCCTTCTACTATGCCCGCGTACTGGAAATTCCAACCCCGCGCTGGATCGTTTACGATGCCCATCGCTATGGGACCAAGATTCCGGAGGGCGCGACAACCATCGGACAGGAGAGGGCCTATACGAGCCCTATCTGGTATACGCCGGGGAGTTAAAACCAAGCGTTCCAGGTTCAAGGTTCAAAGTTGTAAGGTTCAGGTTGAAAGGTTCTGGGGAAGGACTGGAGTTATGGAGTGGTGGCAGGGTGAAGGAACTGGATCGTTGCCTTTCCCAATATTCCAACGCTCCAGTACTCCTATATAATTTCCCCAGAACGTTGAACCACTCAACGTAGGTAAATGAATGGAGTACTTATGAAACATATCAAAACCATATTCCGTGAACCGCTGGTCCATTTCCTGCTTATCGGCGCCGGGCTCTTCCTGATTTTTGGCTTGACTCAGGAGTCCGGCGATGATGCATCGAAGCGGATCACAGTGAGCCTCAGCCAGGTGGAGCAGCTTGCTGCCCAGTTCAAGCGCACCTGGCTGCGGCAGCCCACTGAAGAAGAGCTGGCCGGGGTGATCGAGGGATATGTGCGTGACGAGGTCTATTACCGCGAGGCCATGGCCATGGGTCTTGATCGGAACGATCCGCAGGTTCGTATGAGGATGCGCCTGAAGCTGGAGTTCCTGCTGGAAGATCTGACGACCGAAGTGCCGCCCGATGATGAGACGCTGCAGTCATATCTGCAGCAACATGCGGACAAGTTTCTCATGGAGCCGCAGGTTTCGTTTCAGCAGGTGTATTTCAATCCCGACAAACACCAGGACCTGGATGCTGATGTACAAAGGGCGATGGCCCGCCTGAAAGCCGGTGCGCCAGCTGAGTCGCTCGGTGATTCGACTCTGTTGCACTACCAGTACACGGAGGCAACGCGGACTGACGTTGCAGGCAGCTACGGCGAAGATTTTGCGAGGCAGGTGGTTGCCCTGGCGCCGGGTGAGTGGGGTGATCCGCTAATTTCGCACCTGGGCGTACACCTGGTCAAGGTCAGCGAACGTGTGCCAGGCCGCATTCCCGATCTTGCAGAAATTCGTGCCCAGGTCGAACGCGAGTATCTGGCCCAGCGTCGCAAGGAGATGAAGAAGATTACCTATCGGAAGCTGCGCGAAGGCTATCAAGTGGTCGTCGAACCGCCGGTTGCAGCAGAAAACAAATCAGGCGAGGCAATGGCGGCAACTCGATCTAAGGAGGCCGGACAATGAGGCGATATATTTTACACATTGCAGCCTTTTTGCTGGTCCTTTGCGCCGGGTTGTCCGGCGAATCCTTTGCCCATGAATCCCAGCCCGGTTTACTAGAGATGCGGCAACTGGGCGAAAAACGCTATGAAGTGATCTGGCGGGCTCCCATTTATTATGGCAGACCGCATCCTGCGCGGCTGGAGCTGCCGGAAAAGTGGCAGACCGTCGGGGAACCGACCGTCAGGCAACTGCCCGATTCCGCCCTGCATCGGCGGGTGGTGGATGTGCCGGGCGGGTCCATCAACGGCAGCATCATCCGTTTTCCCGGCCTGGAAGTGACGATTACAGACGTCTTCGTCCGTATCTCACGGCAGGACGGCAGCGAGACGAGCCTGGTCGTGCGTCCTTCCCAGCCTTTTGTCGAACTGCGTGGCGAACGGCCCTGGTATGTCTCGTCGGTTGAGTATCTCCTGCTGGGTTTTCATCACATCCTGATGGGGATCGACCACCTGCTGTTCGTACTGGGGCTGCTGATCATTGTCAGCGGCAGGCGCATGCTGATCAAGACCATCACCGCCTTTACAGTGGCCCACAGCATTACGCTGGCCATCGCTACTCTGGGCTACGCCAGTGTCTCCGGCCCGCCGCTTAATGCGGCCATTGCGCTGTCTATCCTGTTTTTAGGCCCGGAGATCGTGCGGGTCTGGCGGGGCCAAACCAGCTTTACCATC
>CAMYMY010000506.1 GCA_947259625.1 uncultured Kiloniellales bacterium
TCGTGCTGCTCCTGGGTCTCGGCGCGGTAGGTGTTGACGCCGACCACGACCTCCTCGCCGCGGTCGATGCGCGCCTGGCGGCGGGCCGCCGACTCCTCGATGCGCCGCTTGGGCAGGCCGGTGGCGACCGCCTTGGTCATGCCGCCCAGCTCCTCGACCTCGGCGATCAGCTTGCGCGCCTCGGCCGCCATGCTGGCCGTCAGGCTCTCGACGTAGTAGCTGCCGGCCAGCGGATCGACGACATTCGTGACCCCGGTCTCGTGCTGCAGGATCAGCTGCGTGTTGCGGGCGATGCGCGCGGAGGTCGGGGTCGGCAGGGCGATCGCCTCGTCGAAGGAATTCGTGTGCAGGGACTGGGTGCCGCCGAGCGCCGCGGCCAATGCTTCGAACGCGGTGCGCACGACGTTGTTGTAGGGGTCCTGCTCGGTCAGGCTGACGCCCGAGGTCTGGCAGTGGGTGCGGAGCGCCAGGCTCATCGGGTCCTTGGGCTGGAACCCGCTCATGATCTCGGCCCAGAGCAGGCGCGCGGCGCGCAATTTGGCGACCTCCATGAAGAAGTTCATGCCGATGCAGAAGAAGAACGACAGGCGCGGCGCGAAGGCGTCGACGTCGAGGCCCTTGGCGCGCGCGGCGCGCACGTACTCCAGGCCGTCGGCGAGGGTGTAGGCGAGCTCCTGCACGCAGGTCGCGCCGGCCTCCTGCATGTGGTAGCCGGAGATCGAGATCGAGTTGAACTTCGGCATCTCCTTGGCCGTGTACGCGATGATGTCGGCGACGATGCGCATCGAGGGCTCGGGCGGGTAGATGTAGGTGTTGCGGACCATGAACTCCTTCAGAATGTCGTTCTGGATGGTCCCGGCCAGCTTGGCGCGCTCGACCCCCTGTTCCTCGCCGGCGACGATAAAGCCGGCCAGGACCGGCAGGACCGCGCCGTTCATGGTCATGCTGACCGTCATCTGGTCGAGCGGGATGCCGTCGAAGAGGATCTTCATGTCCTCGACCGAATCGATCGCGACGCCCGCCTTGCCGACGTCGCCGACGACGCGCGGGTGGTCCGAGTCGTAGCCGCGGTGGGTCGCCAGGTCGAAGGCGACCGAGAGGCCCTTCTGGCCGGCCTCGAGGCCCGCCTTGTAGAAGGCGTTCGAATCCTCGGCGGTGGAGAAGCCGGCGTACTGGCGGATCGTCCAGGGACGCCCCGCGTACATGGTCGCGCGCGGGCCGCGCAGGTAGGGCGGAAAGCCGGGCAGCCCTTGGGTCTCCAGGCCCTCCAGGTCCTCGGCGGTATAGAGCGGCTTGACGGCGATGCCCTCGGGCGTCTGCCAGACCAGGCCGTCCGGACCGGCGCCCTTCAGCTCCTTCGCCGCCAGCACCCGCCAGTCGTCCAGGCTCCGTTTCGGAAAATCGGCCATGCGCCTTTCCCCACCCGGTTTATGCTGCAACGCAAGATACGCCGCGGGCCGGCGGGAGTCCATGGAGTGGCGATTTCGCTCAACCCCGACGCCGCGGCACCCGCCAGCGACACGAAGAAAGGACTCTCACCACAGAGACACAGAGACACAGAGAAACAACGTGAGTTATCGCGCGCGCAGCGCGCAAACAACAGTTCTTCGTGCCTTGGTGCCTCCCGCCTTCGCGAAGCCCGCTTCGGCGGGCGAAGGAAGGTCGTGGTGAACCCTGTTTCTCTGTGTCTCTGTGCCTCTGTGGTGGATTCTTCTTGTTGGAATGCCTTCGGCAAGGTCTTGGCGGCCGACTTCACGTGTGCGTGAGCCGCGGGAAAGCGACTCGTGCTCCGACGCGCCGGCTCATATAGTCGCATGCGAATGTGTTACAAACGGCCGAAGGCCGATAAGAGGAGGCGACACCCATGAGAAAGATCCTTTCCGCGCTCGCGATGCTGTTCGTCGGCACGCTGGCCGTGCTGGGCGCGGCGCAGCCGGGGCTGGGCGGCGAGACCGCGGCCCACAAGGTCGCGATCCACGTCGACGAGAACGACCCCAAGCGCATGAACATGGCGCTCAACAACGCCTACAACATCAACAAGTACTACCAGGCCAAGGGCGAGACCGTGGCGATCGAGATCGTCGCCTACGGCCCCGGCCTGCACATGCTGCGCGCCGACACCTCGCCGGTGAAGCCGCGCGTCGAGCAGATGAGCCTCGAGCTCGAGAACCTGTCCTTCGCCGCCTGCGGCAACACGCATACCAAGATGTCCCAGAAGGAGGGCAAGCCGGTGCCGCTGATGTCCGAGGCGACCAAGGTGCCCTCGGGCGTGGTGCGCCTGATGGAGCTGCAGGAGCAGGGCTGGAGCTACGTGCGGCCCTGAGCGCCGCGACGGCAAGCCCGGGCCGGTGCATTGGGTATAACCACTAAGGCACGAAGACACGAAGAAGGACACAAGGCCCTTTGGTTTGCGCGCTCTGCGCGCCGAAATCCCTCTTCGTGTCTTCGTGTCTTGGTGGTTCCAAAGTTGATTGTCCCCTCTCTCTACCAGCGCAGGGCGTCGAGGACGGCGAGCGGATACATGTCGCGCGCCTGGAACAGGGCGGCCAGGGCGGCCTCGTCGGGCGGGGCACCGCCGGCCATGCCGAGCTCCTCGGCGTGGATGCCGCCGGCGACGAAGAGGCCGGCCATGCCGACCGCCTGGGCGCCGGCGATGTCGGTGCGCAGGGAATCGCCGATCGCCAGCATCG
>CAMYMY010000507.1 GCA_947259625.1 uncultured Kiloniellales bacterium
CGGGTTGTCGAAATCGAGGTTGCAGTCGCCCAGCAGGATGATGTTCGGATGATACATGCGCGTGGCCTGGCGCGCCCGGTCGACCAGCCAGCCGACCAGCGCCTTGAATTCGTTGTGGCGCTCGTCCTTATAGTCGCCGTACAGAAGGTGCGCGTTGACCGCCAGGAACTCGAGAGGCTTCGACCCGGCGGCACTGGGGACTCGGAACGAGACGCAACTCGGCTGGCGAATGAAGGTCAGGAACTCGGGCAGGTGCGGAGTCGGTTTCTTCGGCGCCTTCTTGCCCGCCGCCTTGCGCGCGGCCTTCTCGATCTTCCAGGCGGCCAGGTCCTCGGTGAATTCGTCGAAGGCCGTCCTGAAACCGGCCCGCGACTCATAGAGCGTGGAGACCACCACGCCCCGGTCGAAGGTGATGTCCGAGGCGATTTCGGTCCGCTCGACGATATCCCAGCGGAACAGGAAGCCCAAACGTTCAGGGGCCGGCCGTTGCCCGGGATAGCTGCCGGTGATATCGGAGGCCACCATGCCGTAGCGGCTGCCCAGGCTGTCTCTCAGGTGGATCAATCCCTCCAGGTCGTCCTGCACCTCCTGAATCGCCAGGAGGTCGAAGCGCTGGCAGATGAGCTCGAGCATTTGCCAGGCGCCGGGGCTCTTCTTGCTCAGGGCGCCCAGCTTTCGGATGTTGAACGAGCCGATCACCACGGAGTCCCGGCGGCGCTCGGGCAGGCCGAAAGCCGTCCCTTGCTGACGGACGAGATCGTGGACCTTGGCCCACTCCGCGGGCGTGAAGTGCTTCGCCATTCGCGCCATTGTAGCAATTTCAGAGAGATCGTCTACCTCTAAGGTGTAAGTTCGCAGCGACCACGGAAAGGCCGGCGCGGCCGGCGGCCATCGTCTCCGCATCCTTACTGGGTGGGGCGTTCGGTTTCGGCCGAGGCCCGTTACGGGATTGCCGCGGCGGGCGATTCGAGGAACTATGGGATCTGATATCCGACGATGCGCCCGACGTGCGATGCCTGATTCGGCATCGGGAGAACAAAGGGAAATGCGGCCATGAACCTCTACACCCTGCTGCAGAAGCGCGCCGCCGAGGGCCGGCCCGTGCGCGCCGGCCTGATCGGCGCCGGCAAGTTCGGCTCCATGTTCCTGGCCCAGGCCCGGGTCATACCGGGGCTCCAGGTCATGGCGGTGGCAGACCTGGACGTGGCGCGCGCGCGCCAAGCCTGCGCCGCCACCGGCTGGGACGCGGCGCAGGTCGGCGCCGGGTCCTTCGCCGAGGCCTACGAGACCGGCGCCACCCATCTGACCGAGGACGCCCAGGGCCTGATCGCCGCCGACGGGCTGGAGGTGGTGATCGAGTCGACCGGCGACCCGGCGGCCGGCATCGTCTACGCCCAGGCCGCCTGCCGCGCCGGCAAGCACATCGTGATGGTCAACGTCGAGGCCGACGCGCTGGCCGGTCCGCTGCTGGCCGAGCAGGCGCGCACGGCCGGTCTGGTCTATTCGCTCGCCTATGGCGACCAGCCGGCGCTGATCTGCGAGATGGTCGACTGGGCGCACGCCAGCGGCCTTTCGGTCGTAGCCGCCGGCAAGGGCACGAAGTACCTGCCGGCGTACCACGCTTCGACGCCCGAGACCGTCTGGGGTTATTACGGGGTCACGCCGGAGCAGGCAGAGGCCGGCGGCATGAACCCGAAGATGTTCAACTCCTTTCTAGACGGCACCAAGTCGGCGATCGAGATGGCCGCCGTCGCCAACGCCACGGGCCTGACCCCGGCCCCGCAGGGCCTGACCTTTCCGCCGGTCGGCGCCGAGCACTTGGCCGAGGCGCTGAAGCCCCGAGCCGAGGGCGGAACGCTGCACCACAAGGGCCAGGTCGAGGTCATCTCTTGTCTCGAGCGCGACGGCAGCCCGGTCGAGCGCGACCTGCGCTGGGGCGTGTACGTCGTGTTCGAGGGCCCGGGGGCCTATACCGCCCGCTGTTTCCAAGAGTACGGCCTGGCGACCGATTCGAGCGGCCGTTACGCGTCCATGTACAAGCCCTATCACCTGATCGGATTGGAGCTTTCCATCTCGGTGCTCGCGGCCGCCCTGCGCGGCGAGCCGACCGGATCGGCTACCGGCTTCCGTGGCGACGTGGCCGCGGTCGCGAAACGCGATATCGCGCCCGGCGAAGTGCTGGACGGCGAGGGCGGCTATACGGTCTGGGGCCGGCTCATGCCCGCGGCCGACAGTCTCTCTGCCGGCGTCCTGCCGATCGGCCTCGCCCACGGGGTGACCTTGACCCGCGCGGTCAAGGCCGGCCAACCGCTGACCTGGGCCGACGTGGCGGTCGATCCGGCCAACGCCACCCTGCGCGTCCGCAAGGAGATGGAAGCCGTCTTCGCGGGCGGCGCCCAGGCGGCGGAATAGGCCCATCGTCTCGACTGGCCCCCGAAGGACAACCGATGGCCGGGACCATCATCGTGACCGGCGGCGGCAGGGGGATCGGGGCGGCGACGTCGCGCCTCGCGGCGGCGCGCGGCTACGGCGTCTGCGTGAACTATCTGCGCGACGCTGCGGCGGCCGAGGCGGTGGTGCGCGACATCGAAGGTGCCGGCAGGCGGGCCATCGCGGCGCAGGCCGACGTAGCCCGCGAGGCGGAGGTCGAGCGCTTGTTCGAGAGCGCAGAGTCCGCGCTGGGCCC
>CAMYMY010000508.1 GCA_947259625.1 uncultured Kiloniellales bacterium
CTCGAGGGCATCGGCGATCTCTCCCGAAATGCTGAGGGAGCGTCCTTCCGGGTCGCTGAAATCGACGGTCAGGTCATGGAGTCGCAAAGCCTCGATGTCGCCGGTGATGTCGCCGGCGATCGATATCCGCCCCGCGGGCCAGGGTCGGCGCGGCATCAGGTCCTCCAGCGCCTCTGCGTCCGGCACCTCGAGCCGCGCCCGAAGGTCGAGCCCACGCGCGGCCAGGGGGTCCGCGATGCGGCCTTCCAGCCTCGCCTCGAAAGCCGGATGCAGGATCGTCAGTTGTGCCGGGTAGGGTGTCGACGGCTCCCGCGCGGCGGCCAGCGAGCCGAATTCGCCTTGGACCGCGAGGGGCTGGCCGTTGATCGCGATATCGCCGTTCAGCAGGATCCGCCCGCCGGCACCGCCTTTTTCCTCCAGGCTGACATCTTGCAACTCGAGGAACATGGGCGGCGCATCGGGGGCCGCTCGCCGCATGAGGCGAATCTCGCTCAGATGCGCCGTCTCGATGAAGAGGACCTTGCCCTTCTCGAAGGCGCGCATGCGCTCGCGCCAGGACGTGCCGGCCTCCTTCTCGTCCGGCTCTGGCGGCGCGAACTCGATGTCGGCCGACTCGACGACCAGCCGGTTGATCAGCAACGTGCCGCGCAGGAGCGCCCCGAGGTCCATCCGAAGCTCGACCACGCCCAGCCGCCCCTCGACCGGCGCGCCGAGCGACCGGCCATCGGGTCCGACCCCGATCCAGATTTCCCTGGCGGTCAGGGTTGTCTGCCGGGCGAGATCCAGGGAGAAGGGGCCACGGAACTCGACCGGCGAGTCGAGCCGGGTGCTGACCACGCGTGTGGCGATCCAGCGATGCTGCGCATCGCCCAAGGAGAAGAACAGCGCGACCGCCAGTCCCGCGAGCAGGACGACCAGAGCGATCGTGAGCGCCAATACCTTGACCAGGCGCCGCATCCGAGGACCTCTTCCTTACCGCTGCGACGGCCGGCAGGCGCGGCCGATCCATTGTCCCGGGTCACGGGACTCGACCGCAGGCGCCGCTTGCCGCCGTCCTCATCGGTCTTGATTTCGGGCAAGTATCCCGCAGGAGACGGGGGTTTGCCACCATAACTTGAGGCCATCGTCGCGAACCGGGACATGACAGGCGCAACGGATTCAAGATATTGATTTTTTTCACAAATTCGTCGCAGGTGACGGAAGACGGCTGTCTTGGCGAGGGAATTCGGCATAGAATGGCGGCGATCAACCGCCGAGGCCCGACCAGCCATGCTGGAGCGCTCGCCCCGAATGACCGGGACGCTCGAACCAAGCCCGAAAGACCGAGCGCGGCTCGTGGCGCCGCCCGGCCAGGACTTCTGGGTCTTCGGCTATGGCTCGCTGATGTGGGATCCGGGCTTCCCGCACATCGAGGTCAGGGTCGCCCTGCTGCGCGGCTATCACCGGCGCTTCTGCGTCTACTCGCATCGCTACCGCGGCACGCCGGAGTGCCCGGGCCTGGTGCTCGGCCTCGACCGCGGCGGGTCCTGCCGGGGCCTGGTGTTTCGGGTGCCGGCCGCCGAGGGGCAGGACGTTCTGGCCTACCTCCACGAGCGCGAGATGATCACCGGGGTCTACCTCCCGACCTGGCTCGCCGTGGAGACCCAAGAGGGCCCCGTGTCCGCCGCCGGCTTCGTGGTCGACCGGAAGCACGAGCAGTACACCGGGCGCCTGACCCTAGAGGAGACCGCCCGGCTGATCCTCCAGGGCCACGGCGCGCGGGGCGCCTGCACCGACTACCTGGCCAATACCGTGCGTCACCTGGAGGGCCTCGGCCTCGGCGCCGGGCCGCTCAAGCGCCTGCTCAGCGTGGTCGAGGCGCGCGGCGAGGACTGAACGCGGGTACGGGGCGGCTCAGTCTGGATCGAGCAGGCGGACCAGGGCGTCGACGCCGATTTCCGCCGATTGCTTGGGGTGCCCATCGATGGACCCATACAGCATCATGATCATTATCAGCATCGGGAATGTCGTGGGATGGCTTGCGGGCATCTACGTGAAGAATGCTCTTCCTGGGCTGCTTGGGCACGTTGTCATCAGCACGATCGGTGCATTCATCGGGGGTTATTTGTCTCTCAGGGTTTTTTCAGAGTCTGACAAATTCAGCATGATCATCAGTGCCTTTATCGGTGCTGCGCTTCTGCTCTTCATCGTGCGGTTCAGAAATTGGCGTTCCTAGAAAACCGGTGTTGGAGTTCGGTCATCACCTCTCAGGCCGCCCCTTCGGGCCTGCCGTCTCGTATCCCCGGCTCCCGACCGGGAGCGGACAAATGCGGGGGCCGGTCGTGGCCCTTCGCGTACTAGGACAGGTGCGTCGCCAGCCGAAGCCGGAGCAGCTCAAGCGCCTGCTGCGCGCGGCCGCTCAATCCGATTGGAAGAAGCGGACCAGGGCGTCGACGTCGACCAGCA
Source organism: uncultured Kiloniellales bacterium (assembly GCA_947259625.1). GTDB lineage: Bacteria > Pseudomonadota > Alphaproteobacteria > Kiloniellales > JAKSDN01 > CAMYKD01. The sequence goes on from CAMYMY010000508.1 coordinate 2,446, forward strand.
GCCAGACCAGGATCGCGAGCATGGCCGCGCCCAGGACGGGCGTGTACCAGGGCAGGGGCACCGGGTTGAGCGCGCCGCAGACCCGGCAGGCGTCGTCGTCGACGCCGAGCTCGGCCCGGCACTGCCGGCACAGCCGCCTCATCGGCGGTCCTCTGTCACGTGCACTTGGAATAGCCGCAGGCGGTGCAGAGGTCGCAGCCTTCCTGGTGGATCAGGCCGGCCGCGCCGCATTTCGGGCAC
>CAMYMY010000509.1 GCA_947259625.1 uncultured Kiloniellales bacterium
GCAGAAGCGCATCGAGCGGCAGAAGCTGGACGCCCTGCTCGGCTATTGCGAGACCACGCGCTGCCGCCGCCAGGTGCTGCTCGAGTACTTCGGCGAGACGCTGCCCGAGCCCTGCGGCAACTGCGATACCTGCCTCGAGCCGGCGGCCAGCTTCGACGGCACCGAAGCGGCGCGGAAGGCGCTGTCCTGCGTCTACCGCACCGGCCAGATATTCGGCGCCCAGCACGTCATCGACGTGCTGCTCGGCGGCGATACCGAGCGGGTGCGCAAGTTTCGCCACAACGGGCTCAGCACTTACGGAATCGGCGGCGAGTTCTCCCGTGCCGAGTGGCGCTCGGTCTTCCGCCAGCTGGTCGCCTTCGGCCTGCTCGCCGTCGACGTCGAGGGCCATGGCGGCCTGCGCCTCGGACCCGCGGCGCGGCCGGTATTGCGCGGCGAGCAGCGGATCGAGCTGCGCCGCGACCCGGTGCGCGGCCGCCCGGCCGCGGCCAAGGGGCGCCGGCCGGTCCTCTTCGAGGACGCGCGGGACGAAACCCTGTTCCAGGCCCTGCGCGCCCGGCGATTGCAGTTCGCCAAGGCCCAGGAGGTGCCGCCTTACGTCATCTTCCACGACTCGACACTGGCCGCCATGGCCCGGGCGCGACCGCGCCGGCTGCAGGAGCTGGCCGGCATCTCGGGTGTGGGCCAGGCCAAGCTGGACCGCTACGGCGAGGGCTTTCTGGCCGTGATCGCCGAACATGGTGCCGAATGACCCGACGGACAGCCCCGGTCCCCGCCGCTTACCGGGACGGCAGGACGTGCAGGAGGCCGCGTGCCCGCTAGTCTCTCGAAATCCTCGCGCGTCTGGCTGGTCGTCACCGCAGTGCTTGCCGGGCTCACGCTGATCAGCTACCTCGTGCCGCGCGGGGACACCGCGAGGAGCCAGAGCATGCGGGCGAGCTTCGATCTGCAGGGACACCGCGGTGCGCGCGGCCTCTTCCCCGAGAACAGTCTGCCCAGCTTCGAGGGGGCGCTCGCGCTCGGCGTCACCACGCTGGAGATGGACGTCGGTATGACGCGCGACGCCGTGCTCGTCGTGCATCACGACCAGCAGCTCAGCCCCGAACGCACCCGCGGTCCCGACGGCGCCTGGCTCGAGGGCCCCGGCCCGGCGCTCGTCGAGCTGGATTTCGCCGCGCTCCAGGGCTACGACGTCGGCCGTCTGCGGCCGGACAGCAAATCTGCGCGCCGCTTTCCCGAGCAGGCGGGCCTGGACGGTGTTCCCGTGCCGTCCCTCGAGGCGGTCCTCGCGCGCGCCGAGGCGCTCTCGGGCGGCACCATTCGCTAAAATATAGAAACCAAGATCTCGCCGCTCGCGCCCGGAGGGTCGCCGGCGCCCGAAGTCTTCACCGCGGCGCTGGTGACCGCGGTCCGAGAGGCGGGCGCGGCCGGGCGAACGACCGTGCAGTCCTTCGATTGGCGGACCTTGAAAGTGGCCCAGGACTTGGCGCCGGAGATCGCGACGGCCTATCTCACGGCCGAGCAGAACTGGCTCGACAATATCGAACGCGGCCGGCCCGGCGCCTCCCGATGGACGGCCGGCCTCGACGTCGACGCCTTCGACGGCTCGGTGCCGCGCCTGATCGAGCAGGCGGGAGGTCAGGTCTGGTCGCCGTTCTACGGCGACCTGCGCGAGGTCGACTTGCGCGAAGCCCGGCGCTTGGGCCTCGAGGTGGTGCCCTATACGGTGAACGACCCGGCCGACATGGCTACGCTGATCGAGCGCGGCGTCGACGGTATCATCACGGACTATCCCGACCGCCTGCGCCGGGTCATGGCGGAGAGGGGGATGGAGCTGCCGCCGGCCTTCCCGGCGGGCGGCGGTTGAGCGCGCGCGCCAAGCTCAGCTGAGCGAAATATCGCCGTCGATGTCGTGGTCGAGGTCGAGCCCCTCGACGGTGAGGTGCACCTTGGCCTTGAGGGTCTCGCTTCCGGAAAGCTTTCCAGCGGCGAGCGCTTCGCGCACCGCGGTCTCGATCTCGCGCTGCGAGGTGACGCCGACCTTCTTGAGGAACTTGCGCACCTCCATATTGAACACGTCCTCGTTCATCGGTCTCTCCCTGGTTCTGACCGGTCCCGACGATAGCGGCTTGCGGGTGCGCGCGCCACAATGGAGGAACCGGCCCGACCGCGCCTCGTCAAGACGGCTTCGGAAGACGGATCCAGATCGGCATGTGGTCGGAGAGGTCGTGCTCGAACTTCTTGATCAGCGCATTCCTATCGCGCTTGGACAGTTCGTCGAACGGCTTGTCGAGGAGGGCGGTGCTGAACAGCTCGACGAAATTGAAGACATCGTAGTTGAAGCCGTCCGGATCGCCGCCGGCCTGCGCGTTCCGTCCGTGGTCGGGCAGGCGCGGGTCGTGTATCACCAGTCCGATCTGGTCGTAGGTCTGGTTCAGACGGGCGTTCGACCTGAGGAACTCGCCGTGGATCGGATGGCGGGTCAGGAACGGGAAGTTGAGCTTGGCGCTCTTGCGGCTTCTGAGCTCCGTCTTGTTGAGCGCCTTCAGGTCCGCGTCGATCTTGTCTCGGTCGGTCTTCGGGTTGTCGAAATCGAGGTTGCAGTCGCCCAGCAGGATGATGTTCGGATGATACATGCGCGTGGCCTGGCGCGCCCGGTCGACCAGCCAGCCGACCAG
>CAMYMY010000510.1 GCA_947259625.1 uncultured Kiloniellales bacterium
ACGGTCTCGGCCGGCCAGGAGGGGCTGGTGATCAACGGCGAGGCGATCTCAAGCGCGGCTGCCTAGAGCGGGATGATTTGAAGCCGAGTCGGCTTCAAATCTGAATCCCGCTCTAACTCAACAATTTGGAGCACGATTATATGAGGTCGAACCGACCTCATATCATCGTGCTCTAGCCTGGTCGCCGATCGCGATGATCGGGCCGGCGCCCGGAGCGAAGCCCTTGGCGGCCGCCAGGACCTGGCCGAAGGACATGTCGGCCAAGTCCCGATCGGGACCTCGCTCGTCGGGGACCTGCTGCCAAAGGGGGAAGAGGCTCAGCAGTTGCCTTTGGCGGGGCGCGACCGGGCGCCGGGCGCCGAGGGTTGCGTTGGGCCGCCGGCATCGGTCTCGAGGCAGCCGGCGCTGGCGATCTGGCCGGCCGGCAGGACGTCCAGGCGCAGCCGGTCGATCTCGGCCCGCGCCGCCGCAAAGGACTCCAGGTCCTCGCCCTTCAGCGTCTCGCCGCTCGGCAGTCTGATCTTCAGCGGGTTGACCTGGCGGCCGTTGACCATGACCTCGTAGTGCAGGTGCGGTCCGGTCGAGCGCCCCGTCGAGCCGACATAGCCGATCACCTGGCCTTGCTTGACCCGCCGTCCACGCCTGGTCTTCTTGGCGTAGCCGCTGAGATGCGCGTAGGCCGTCTTGTAGGTGCTGTTGTGCCGGATCCGGATATACTTGCCGTAGGCGCCCTTGCGCCCGGCCAGCTCGATGACGCCGTCGCCCGCGGCATAGACCGGCGTGCCCCTGGGCGCGGCGAAATCGGTGCCGCGGTGCATCCTGTTGTAGCCGAGGACCGGATGGCGCCGCCGCCCGTAGCCCGACGTGATTCGCGCGCCGTCGATCGGCGTGCGCATCAGGGTCTTGCGTACCGACCGGCCGGTCGCGTCGAAGTAGTCGGTGCGGCCGCTTTCCGGCGTGAAGCGGTAGAGCTCCACGCGCCTGCCGCTCAACACGAGCGCGGCATAGAGGATATCGCCCGTCTTCGCCAGGGCGCCGGCACGGTCGTAATAGCGCTCGTAGATCAGCTCGAACCCGTCGCCCGGCCAGATCTCGCGCTGGAAATCGACGTCGAAGCTGAAGGCGCGAATCATGTCGATCATGACCGGAACCGGAACCTCGGCCTCCTGGCCGGCCACGAACAGGCTGCTGTCGATCGCCCCCCGGCCGCCGGTCACCTCGCGGGTCAGGGGCCGCTCGAGGGCCACGGCATGGAAGGCCTCTTCGGCGGCGCGGCGTGTCACCCGTATGTCGCGCTCCGGACTGGCCTGCAGGCGCAGGGCGACCAGTTGCCGCGGCGGCTGCGCTTGGCCGCTGGCGGTGCCCTCGGCGCCGTTTTCGGCGCTGAACGACAGGTGGACCTGCTGGCCCGGCTTTAATTTGCGCGGGCTGTAGACCTGCTTCATCGCGGTGATCGCCCGGTGCGCATCCCGCCGGTCCGCGCCCGCGCCGACCAGAAGCGCCATCAGCGTGTCGCCCCGGCGCACCTCGACCGTCCGGGCGAGGGCGGCCGGTGCGGCCTCCGCCTCGAGCGCGGCCAGGCCGGCCATGGTGACGCCCGCCGGCAGGTGTTGCGGCGGCCCGGCCTCGAGGTCGACCAGGGGCGGCGCCTTGGGTCCGGCGGCCGCCCACCACGACAGGCCGAGCACGGCCAGTATCGGCACCGCCAGAAGCGGGGCCGCCAGAAAGGGCCTGTAGGATTTTTCGGGGAGGTGTTCGAGCGATCGACGAGAGGTCAAAGGACCATTACTCCCTTCCGGCCGGCGGTCCGAGAAGCGCCTCGGCACACACGCGCCGCCCGGTCCGATGGTTCCGTCGCCCCCCAGGGTCAGCAAAATGCTTATCATACAATGGTTTGTCAACTGTTAACCCCAATGGCCCGCGGGCCTGCCGGGAACCCGGCGGGGCCGGTCGCAAGGGCCGGCAAAAGCCCCCCAACAAAGGGTTTGACAGATGCCGAAGGGGGGCGTACAAACCCGCTCCGCAGCGCGGAAGGGGCGCCTGTCCCACCGTGCTGTGTCTTTGCGACCGCTTTTTGACATTGTTGTTGTGTTTTGGAAGGGATACGCGGGCGGCTGTTTGGCTTGGCGGTGCTGGGTCTTGGGCGCATACGCGGATCCTTGAGTTACGGGACACGTTGGTATTTTCGTTTGGCTGGCGGTTGTTGGCTGGGGGGAGGTATTTTCGTGTTCTTAGGTGATGTCTATGTGTTTGAGGAGCCCGTTGGTTTTCTTTGCGGGGTTACCGGGGTGTTTTCTGGTTTCTCTCGTGAGGTCAACCTGAGAGTTTGATCCTGGCTCAGAACGAACGCTGGCGGCAGGCCTAACACATGCAAGTCGCAGGGGAAGCATGTCTTCGGATGTGTGGAGACTGGCGCACGGGTGAGTAACGCGTGGGTATCTGCCCTGGGGTGGGGGATAACCGCTGGAAACGGCGGCTAATACCGCATACGCCCTATGGGGGAAAGCCGAGAGGCGCTCTGGGAGGAGCCCGCGTCCGATTAGCTTGTTGGTGGGGTAACGGCTCACCAAGGCTACGATCGGTAGCTGGTCTGAGAGGATGATCAGCCACACTGGGACTGAGACACGGCCCAGACTCCTACGGGAGGCAGCAGTGGGGAATATTGGACAATGG
>CAMYMY010000511.1 GCA_947259625.1 uncultured Kiloniellales bacterium
CGATCAAGCCTACATATTCGAAGATCAGCGCCTTGCGCTCGCCCCAGCGGCCGATCAGCCGGCCGATCCTGGGCGCCATGACCACGTTGATCACCGCGTTCAGCAGGAACAGCAGCGTAATCCCGCCGACCGTGAAGCCGAATTTCTCGACCATCAGGAAGCCGGCGAAGACGATGAAGATCTGCCGCCTGGCCCCGGACATGAAGGTCAGCAGGTAGTACAGCCAGTAGCGCCGGCGCAGCACCATGTGGCGGTGCTGGCGCACCTTCTCGGGAAACTGCGGGAAGGCCAGCCAGGCGAAGAGCGCGATCGCGACGGTCAGGCCGCCGCCCAGCAGGTAAACCCAGCGGAACGCGAGGCCGGCCAGATCGAAGGCCAGCCAGATCAGCGCGAAGGTCACGATCGAGGCGAAGGAGCCGGCGGCGATGATGCGGCCCAGCGTCTCGGGCGCGCGGGCCTTGTCGATCCACTGCAGCGACAGCGAGATCTGGATCGTCTCGTAGTAGTGGTAGCCGAGCGACATGACCACGGTGGTGACGTAGAGCCCGATGACGCTCGGGAAAAACCCGGTCACCGCCGTGCCGAGGCCGAGTAGGGCCAGGGCGAGATAGGCGAGCGCCTGCTCGCGCAGCAGCAACAGCAGGAACACGACCGCAAAGGCGAGGAACCCCGGCACCTCGCGCAGGCTCTGCAGGATCCCAATCTCGGCGCCGGTGAACTGCGCGCGCTCAATCGCGAAGTTGTTCAGGAGCGCCTGCCAGCTGGCGAAGCTCAAGGGCACCGCCGCGGCCATGAGCAGCAACAGCAACTCGGGCCGCCGCCAGTCGCCGGAAAAGAGGTTGCGCCAGCTGGTCATGCCCCGTATTTAGCGGGCCAAGGCTTGCCCGTCCTGCTATAATCTGCCAAATGATATCGCGAAACAGTCAAACCGCCGCGCCGCTGCATCCGGGCGACCTCGACGACCCGGCGCGCCCCATCGTGGCCGTCGCCGTCGACCACCCCGGGCCGCATTTCTTCCCGCCGCACAGCCATTTGCGGGCGCAGCTGCTCTACGCCCCGGCCGGGGTCATGACCGTCGTGACCGCGACCGGGACCTGGGTGGTGCCGCCGCAGCAGGCAGTCTGGGTGCCGGCGGGGGTCGAGCACGACGTGCGCGCGGCCGGCCCGCTCGCCCTGCGCTCGCTCTACGTCCATCCCGAGGCGACGGGCGGCCTGCCCGAAGCCTGCTGTGTGGTCGGCGTGCCGCCCCTGCTGCGCGAGTTGATCCTGCGCGCCGTGACCTTCGGCGAGCGAACGGCACCCGGCGGGCCGGAGGCGCGGGTCCTCGCGCTGATCCCGGACGAGCTGAGGGCGCTCGAGCCCGAGCCCCTGCACCTGCCGCTGCCGCGCGACCGGCGCCTGACGGCCGTGACCGGGCGGCTCGCCGCCGACCCGGCCGACGGCCGGCCGCTCGCCGCCTGGGCCAAGGCCGCCGGGGCCAGCGAGCGCACGCTGGCGCGCCTCTTCCTGAAGGAGACGGGCCTGACGTTCGGCGCCTGGCGCCAGCGCCTGCGCCTGCTCGCCGCCATCGCCCGCCTGGCCCAGGGCCAGGCGGTGACCGCCGTGGCCTACGACCTGGGCTACGACAGCCCCAGCGCCTTCATCGCCATGTTCCGGCGCACCCTGGGCGCGACGCCGGGCCGTTATCTGAAGCCCGCGGCGGAATGACCCGCCCACAGGTCCCGGCCGCATGCAATCGGGCTTTTGCTGGCCCGGCGATGCGGGTAAAAAGAAGCGATGAGAAACCTGGAACTCCCCGGCCGTTCGGCCGTGCGCGCGCTGAACGGCATGGCCGCGACCTCCCATCCGCTGGCGACCGGGGCCGCGCTCGATGTGCTCAAGGGCGGCGGCAACGCGATGGACGCGGCCGTGGCCGCCAGCGCGGTGCAATGCGTGGTCGAACCGCAGTCGACCGGCATCGGCGGCGACTGCTTCGTGCTCTTCGCGCCCGGGGGCGGCCCCAGGGGCGGCCCCAGGGGCGGTGCGGAGGTGGTCGCGTTCAACGGCTCGGGCCGCGCGCCCGCGGCGGCGACGGCCGAGTGGTACCAGGAGCACGGCATCGCCGAGATCGAGCGGAACTCGCCGCACGCGGTCACCGTGCCCGGCGCGGTCGACGCCTGGTCGCGCCTGCTCGAGGACCACGGCACCAGGTCGCTCGGCGAGCTGCTGCAGCCGGCGATCGCCTTCGCGCGCGACGGCTATCCGATCCACGAGCGGGTCGCCTTCGACTGGCGCCTGGAAGCCGACCTGTTGGCCCGGGACCCGACCGCCAAGCGCATATTTCTGCCCGGCGGCCGGCCGCCGTCCGTCGGCAGCGTGCATTGCCAGCCCGAGCTGGCCGAGACGCTCGGCCGCATCGCCGGCGAGGGCCGCGACGGCTTCTACCGGGGGCCGGTCGCCGAGGACATCGTGACCTACCTGAACGGCCTCGGCGGCCTGCATACGCTGGACGACTTCGCGGCGGCCGGCGGCGAGTACGTGACGCCGATCAAGACCGGCTACCGCGGCCACACGGTCTTCGAGTGCCCGCCCAACGGACAGGGCGTCATTGCCCTGCAGATCCTCAACCTGCTGTCGGGCTACGACCTGACCGCGATGGACCCGCTGTCGGCGGAGCGTCTGCACCTG
>CAMYMY010000512.1 GCA_947259625.1 uncultured Kiloniellales bacterium
AAGCCGCCGCGCGGCTCGCCGCCGGCGGCGCGCGTGACCTCGTCCATCGCCTCGGTCAGGGTCGGGCGCTCCTCGCGGTAGAAGAGGCCGAGGGCCGGGGTCGCGGCGTTCGCGGCGGCCAGGGCCGCCATCAGGTCGCCGCTGTCGTGGTCCTCCGGCAGGTCGCGCACCTGGAGATCTAGGTTGGCGTAGGTCATGTTGGTCTTGTCGAAGGTCACGCAGGGCGAGAGCACGTGCAGGTAGGAGAAGCCCCGGTGGGTGATCGCCTGGGCGATCAAGTCCTTCAGGTGGTGCTGGTGGCCGGCGTAGGCCTGGGCGACCCAGCTGGCGCCGTAGGACAGCAGCATCATCAGCGGCCGGAGCGGCTGGTCGCGGTTCTCGTAGGGCGTGGTCGAGGTCTTGAAGCCGAGCGCGGAGGTCGGCGAGGTCTGGCCCTTGGTCAGGCCGTAGATGCCGTTGTCCATCAGGATATAGGTCATGTCGACGTTGCGCCGGGCGGCATGGCTGATGTGGCCGCCGCCGATCGCGAAGCCGTCGCCGTCGCCGCCCACGGCGACCACGGTGAGCGCGTCGTTGGCGATCTTCACCCCCGTCGCCACCGGCAGGGTGCGGCCGTGCAGGGTGTGGAAGCCGTAGGCCTCGAGGAAGAAGGGAAAGCGCGAGGCGCAGCCGATGCCGGAGACCACGACCACGTCCTTGGTCGCGATGCGCAGCTCCTTGAACGCCTTGGTGACGCCCTCGGACACGCTGAAGTAGCCGCAGCCCGGGCACCAGGTCGGCAGCGACTTGGAGCGGTAGGCGAGGTGGCCGTCGCGGCGGATCTCCTCGAGCTTCTCTTCCAGATAGACCGGCTTGACGGGTTCGTTCACGGCTAAAGCTCCTCGTTTCTCGGTCAGGCTGCGGCCCGGCCCTGGGCCAGGGCGCGCACCTGCTCGAGGATCTCCTCGACCTGCATCGGCGCGCCGGTCACGCGGTTGAGCCGGCTGAGCGGCCGGCCCAGCTGCCCGCTGACCAGGTTGGCGAGCTGGCCTTCGTAGTTCAGCTCGGGCAGCAGCACCTCGCGGCAGTCGGCCAGAAAGGCCGCGATCAGATCGACCGGCAGCGGCGAAAGCATGACCACCTTCATGGCCGAGCAGCGGATGCCCTCGGCCTGGGCGGCCATCATCGCCTCGAGGGACTCGCCGAAGGTCGAGCCCCAGGCCAGGATGCCGACGTCGACCGGGCCCTCGTCGCCGAAGCGCTTGCAGATGTTGAGATCGCCGTGCGCCAGCGCGCCCTTGAGCTTCTCGTGGCGCTTGGCGCTCATCCGGGTATGCGTCTCCGAGCTGTCGTTGGGCCGGCCCAGCTCGTTGTGCTCGAGGCCGGTCACGGTGTGCATGCCGCCCTCCTCGCCGGGCACGGCGCGCGGGCTGACCAAGTCGTCGGTCAGGGCGAAGCGGCGATAGGCCTGGCCGGGCTCGGGCCGCTCCATGGCCTTGGAGCAGTCCGGCTCGAAGATATTCTCCTTGGAGAAGACCACGGTCTCGTAGCGGTTGGAGAGATAGAGGTCGAGCAGGACGATGACCGGGGTCTGGAACTTCTCGGCCAGCTCGAAGGCCTTGCCGGCGCAGCGGTAGCAGCCCTCGACGTTGGTCGGCGCCAGCACGATGCGCTGGGCGTCGCCCGCGCCGCCGAAGACCGCGAGGTTGAGGTCCGACTGCTCGGTCTTGGTCGGCATGCCGGTCGAGGGCCCGCCCCGCTGGCTGACGAAGATCACGCAGGGCACCTCGGCCATCACGCCGAGCCCCAGCATCTCGACCATGAGCGCCAGGCCCGGGCCCGAGGTCGCCGTGGCCGCCCGCGAACCCGCGTAGCCGGCGCCGATGGTCGCCGCGATGGCCGAGATCTCGTCCTCGGTCTGGAGCAGCCGGGCGCCCGCCTTGGGCATCTCCACGGCGAGCCGCTCCATGATGGTGGTCGCCGGGGTGATCGGATAGCCGAAGAAGCTGCCGATCCCGGCGTCCAGGCAGCCCTGCACCACGGCGCCGTTGCCAGTCATCATGACGGTATCGGCCCCCTCGGCGACGTGGGAGGGCGGCCCGAGCGTGACGTCGTCCAGCTTGAAGTAGGCGGTCGCGGCCTCGAAGCCGGCGTCGAAGGCGCGGATGTTGCTTTCGCCCACGACGGCCGCCTTGGTCTTGAACTTGTCCGCGATGATCTCGTGGAAGGCCGCGACCGGCAGGCCGTACATCCGGGCCAGAAAGCCGAGCACGACGATGTTGCGCGAGCGGCTGCTGCTGGTCGCGCGCTCGCAGATCTCGCGCTGGGCGAGGCCGTAGGGGACCTGGCCCGGCTTGACGTGGGCGCTCATATGCCGGCCCTCGCGGAGCCGCGCGATCGGCGCGTTCTCGAAGATCACAGCGCCGAAGTCGCGCACCTCGCCGACGTGCTCGATCGCGTGGCTGTCGTCGAGCGAGACCAGGACGTCGGAGCGGCGCTTCAGCGAGTAGACCTGCTCCGTGGTGACCCGGACCCGCGCCACGCACTTGCCGAAGCCGCGAATCTCGGCCGGGTAGAGGTCGAAGGCGATGACCTTGTAGCCGGCCCGGGCCATGGCGCGCTTGAGGATGTCGCCCGCCGCGATCGTGCCGTCGCCGGCCGAGCCGCAAATGATGATCTGGAGGTCGG
>CAMYMY010000513.1 GCA_947259625.1 uncultured Kiloniellales bacterium
ATCTTCGACCGCGTTGCGTCCGAACATCTGCGGCAGGTAACTGATGAGGAGAATGATGCCGACGCTGGAGAGGATGTAGCTGATCGCATAGCCGGCGGCGATGTTGGCGCCGATCTGGTCCGCCGTGATTCCCTGAGGCGGTGTATAGGCGCCGCTCTGCAACGCCGAGGTCGCGACGCCGATGACCGCGGTGATGGTGTAGCTGCCGGAGATGATCCCCGGGGCAAAGCCGGGATCGAGCCCGACCAACTTGACCCCGCCGACCGCGATGATCCAGTTGAGCGCCCAAACGACGACGCCGATGACGACGAACGCCAAGCCGCCGGACCTCAGCCCGGCGAAGAACTGCGGACCGACCTTGAGCCCGAGGGCGTACATGAACAGCAGAAGGAAGACCGTCGAGACCAGGCCCGGAATCTTATAGGTGATGTCGAAGCCCAGTTTCGCGATGATCGCGATCACGACGCCGGTCAACAGGGTCCCGGCGGTCGAACCCAACGAGATTCCCCCCAAGCGCACCTTGCCGAGCGGATACCCGATCGCCAGCGCCAGGAGCAGGAACACGAACTTCTGCTTGTCCAGCAGCTCGAAGAAGCCGTGCAGGCCGCCTTCGACGGCCGGCTCGAAGATCTCGAGCGCGGCGCCGCCGACCCGCTCGATTTCCCCCATGACCTCTTTGGCGACGGTTTCGGTTGTCGCCGTCTGCGCCAGGGTGTCGCCGACGAGCAGATTGGACGCCAGGATCAGCACGGCGCCCAGGCCCGCCGCCAGCTTGAGCTTGCCGGCAAGGTAGGCCATGACCGTACCGAATGCCTTGGCGAGGGATGCCCCCTCGGCTGTGAAGATCGAACGCCTTACCATAGCTCTTCCCCCTATCGATCCGACTCGTTGGCCGGACTCGTTGACCGAACGCACGGCGCCTGACAGCGCAAGGGGCGCCGTCAGGCGGTCGATCAGGCCGCGACCGTCAACACTTCGGCGCGGTCTTCTTGTGCGAATGCAATTCCGGCGGCGTCGCGGTCCCGCCGTGCTCCGCCAGGTGCTTGCAGGCAGCGATGATGTCGTCGGCCAATTGGTTGACGACGGTTCTGTTGAGATGCGGCCGAACCACGACCCGGAGCGAGTTCACGGTTTCGGCGTTGGGCGGCATCGTGTAGGCCGAGAGGACCCATCCCTTTTCACGCACTTTGGAGGAGATGTCGAACTCGCTGAAGTTCTTGAAATCGTCCTTCAACGTCAGGGCGACGACGGGGATGCTCTGGGTTTCGTTCATGATCGTGAAGAAACCGCTTTCGACCAGCCGTTCCCTGAGGTGCTCGGCATTGTCCACCGTCAGCCGCATGATACGTTCGTAGCCGGGGCGTCCGAGCCTCAGGAACTGGTAGGCCTGCGCGATGATCTGGGCCGCGTTCCGGCTGAAATTGAGCGTGGCCGTCGCCGATTCGCCGCCAAGATAGTTGACGTAGAAGATCAGGTCCTCGTTGAAGACCTTACGCTCCCGGAAGATCACCCAGCCGAGCCCCGGCAGGACCAGGCCGAACTTGTGCCCCGAGGCATTGATCGACTGCACCCGCGGGAGACGGAAATCCCACTTGTAGTCGGGATAGAGGAACGGATGGACGAAGCCGCCGGATGCCCCGTCGATGTGCATCGGGACGGAGATATCCGTCTTCTTCTCGTAGTCGTCGAGCCAGTCGTGGATCGCCTGAAGCTCGTCGTCTTCTCCCGTAAAGGTCTGACCTACGATCGCCACCACGCAAATCGTGTTCTCGTCGACGTACTGATCGAGCTCCTCGGCCGTGAGGCGGTAGTTCCCAGGCTTCAACGGCACGATGCGCGGCTCGACGTCGAAGTACTTCATGAACTTCTTCCAGACGATCTGGACGTTGCCGCCTGTCACCATGTTGGGGCGGCTGGCGTCCTTGCCCGCGGCCTCCCGGGCCTGACGCCAGTTCCACTTGTGCGCCAAACCGGCCAGCATGCAGGCCTCGGAGCTGCCGACGCAGGCGGTCCCGTAGGGCTCCACGCCCTTGGGCCCGTTCCACAGGCTATGGAGCATCTGCACCATCCGCTGCTCCATGTGGTAGCTCTTGGGATACATGTCGTGGTCGATGTAGTTCACGTGCGCGTGCTTGGACATAAGGTCCCTGGCTTCCGGCTCCATGAACGTCGTCACGAAACTCGAAAGGTTCAGCATCGGATTCGCGTCGGTCCACATGGCGCTCTCGATGACCGCGTGGGCGGCCCGTGGCGTCAACTCCCGGTCTGGAAAGTCGTCACCCGAGAAATCCAGCTGGTACTCCTCGTAGGGGGTCAAATCCTGACCTTGTATTTTACTCATTGTAACTCTCTCCCTGATTGCTGCGAGCAGATGGCGCTCACGCGTATTGGGTTCACCCAAGAGTTTCAACCTGTGAACCTCTTGCGATTCCAACGGGCCGCCGCCTCGGCGCCCGCATGGGTTGTTCAACTAGCTGATAGAAAGACTGCCCGAAAGCAGCCCGGATTCCTTGCCATTTCGCGCCACAGGCAAGGACGGGCAGCGGCCGATTGCTGCCGGATCGCCCTGGCCGGCGTTGCGAGGCCCCGGAGGCCGCGCGGCGGGAGGGTCACTCCGGGTTCGCCGTGTCGCTCTCCGCGGTCCCGCCTTCGGGCTCTTCTTCG
>CAMYMY010000514.1 GCA_947259625.1 uncultured Kiloniellales bacterium
CGGATCCGCGATTCAAACGCTCCGATGTCGGCTATAGTGTGCCCGGCGACTCCGGCGGTGGCAAGGAGCGGCATACCATGCTTCTTTTGGATCGGGCCAGGAGAATGTTGTGCGACGATCGGGGCCGGTGTTTCGACCCCGGGGGCCGCCGTTGGCTTGCCTGTGACGGCGCGGTTTCCGGCGATCCCGTGGAACCGGCCGAGGCGGTCTCTTGGCTGCAACGCTACAGCGGCCGACCCTGCCGGGTGCCGGTCGGCGTCATCGGCGCGCGGGCAGCCGGCGCGCGGCATATGCAGACCGCCGAGGCGGTCGGCGCCGGTTTGGCCGCGCTCGGACTCACGGTGCTCTGCGGCGGCAAGCTGGGGGTGATGGAGGCGGTTTGCCGCGGCGCCGCCAAGGCGGGCGGTTTGACCGTCGGTCTGCTGCCGGACGACGACTGGCGCGCGGCCAACTCCTATGTCCAGGTGCCGATCGCAACGGGCATCGGCGTGGCGCGCAACGCGGTGATTGCCCGCGCCGCGCTGGCCCTGGTCGCCATCGGCGGCGGCACGGGCACCTTGTCCGAGATCGCCTTCGGCCTGCAGTTCGGGCGACCGGTCTTCGGCCTGGAAGGCGCGCCAAGGGTCGAGGGAGTCGTTATGCTGGACGATTGGCCGTCCCTGAAGACACCTCTCTGCCGGAAAGTGCTCGCGCTATAGCGCCATAGAAGGAAGGCTTCGCGTTAATCGGGGACTCAGCAAATCCTGCAATAGTTCCTATATGACCCGAACAAGAGAAATGACACTGCTTTTGAAACTCCAAACTCGAACGCGAAGGCGACCTTGACCGTCCATCGGATCGGCTTGGCGCTCGGCAGCGGCTCGGCCCGCGGCTGGGCGCACATCGGCGTCATCAAGGCGCTGGCGGCCCACGGCATCCATCCTCACATCGTCTGCGGCAGTTCGATCGGCGCGCTGGTCGGCGCGGCCTATGTCACCGGCAAGCTGGACGAGCTGGAGTCCTGGGCGCGCAAGATCACTTGGCGCAAGATGGCGCGCCTGCTCGACTTCAAGTTCGCCAACGGCGGGGTGATCGAGGGCGACCGGATGATGCGGTTCCTGCGCGACCTGCAGGACGATGCGCTGATCGAGAACCTGGACACCCCCTTCGCCGCCGTCGCCGCCGATCTGGCCACCGGCCACGAGGTCTGGCTGCGCGACGGGTCGATAATCGATGCCGTGCGCGCCTCCATGGCACTGCCCGGCATCTTCAGCCCGGTCGCGCTGGAGGACTGGCGCCTGGCCGATGGCGGGCTGGTCAACCCGGTGCCGGTGGCGCCCTGCCGGGCCCTGGGCGCCGACCTGATCATTGCGGTCAACCTGAACGGCGACCTGGTCGGCCGCCGGGTCCACCGCCGTAACGGGGGCCGCTCGCGCCGCTCGCTGCGCGCGGCCATCCTGGAGCGCGTGGCCAAGGACCTGCCGAACGGCCTGCGCAACACCGCGGGCATGATCGCGCCCCAATTGCTCGGCGCCGGCACTCACACCCTGGGCTACTTCGACGTCATCTTCGGCGCGATCAACGTCATGCAGGACCGCATCACCCGCAACCGCATGGCGGCCGACCCGCCGGACGTGATGCTGAGCCCGGGTCTCAGGCAGATCGGCCTGCTCGAGTTCAACCGCGCCGAGGAGGCGATCGAGGAGGGCCACGCCGCGGTCGACCAGATGCTGCCGGTGCTGAAGGACGTGCTGGGCCCGATCCGACGCAAGACGCGCAACCGCCGCCACGGCTGAGCTCTCTCCGCCGCTCCGCGCGTGTCGGGGGCAGGCGCAGCCAGCGAAAATGTCGCGACGATCTGCTCGCTTTGCGATGCCTGTTGAAACAGGTCGCCCGGTCCGTCGAACAGCACGAAGGTGACATAACCGCCGACAATGAGATAGATCTTGTTCGGATCTGCCTGGAAGTGATGCGCCGGCCGCACCGGTTCCGTTTCGCCTGGTTCGGGCGGTGTTACGACAATCTTGCCGACATGGCCGGAGTGCTGCATCAGGCGGCATGCAGACGCCACTTCCGAGGCGTCAAAACGCCGATAGGGAAGCGGCGTAAAGTCTCCCTTGTGCAAATGATCACTCAGTTCGGACATAAGTCGGCGCGCAAGTTGCGGGCGCTGGACCATCAACTGATCGGCATCGATGCCGAAATAGGAAATGTTGCGTCGGAAGGGGCGCAGCCCAACCCGGGTATTGGCGTAAAAATCGCGCTTTCCCAGCTCGCAGAACCGGCCGAACGGCGCAAGCAGCTCCAGGCTGCGTTCCATCGGTTCACCGGCCAGCGCGTTCAAGACAACGTCGACACCTTCAGGGGCTATCGCCGCGACTTCGTCGACAAACGTCAGCGAACGGGAATTGAAGATGTGGTCAGCACCCATGGCACGCAGGAAGGCCTGTTTTTCAGGCGACCCGGCAGTCACAATTGTCCGGGCGCCCACGGCTTTGGCCACCTGAAGGGCAGCCAGCCCTACCGCGCCTGCCCCACCATGGATGAGCAGCCATTCGCCGGCAGCAAGCCTGGCAAGATGGTTCAGCGCATAGTGCACGGTGAGAAACGCAACCGGCAGGGATGCCGCTGCATGGATATCCATACCGGCCGGTAGACCGGCGACAAGGTTGCGC
>CAMYMY010000515.1 GCA_947259625.1 uncultured Kiloniellales bacterium
GTCCGCGCCGCCGCCTTCGCCGGCCATGACGACCAGCTCGATCGGCTTCCGGGGCCGCCAGTCCGATGTTGCGATCGACAGCTCCGGTGTCTTCGATTCGTCCAGGACGCCGGGGCCAAAGCCGGTCAGGTAACCGATGCCGAGGCCGGACAGCAAGATCAGGCAAAGGCCGGCCAACCATACGAAACCGGAGCGCTTTCTTCTGGGCCCGTCCGCATCGCTGCCGCTCATGTCCATGTTGCTCATGGCGCTCTCTCTCGTTGAATTCCTTGCCGTGCCCTCTATCCGAGATCTTGAGCAGTTCGTCGCATCCAAGGGCCATGGCAATGCAACCCGCCGCCTTCCGGCGGCCCTTGGCAATTCGCAATTACAGGTGCAACTATGTTAAAAAGCATATATTAATTTGGGTTAAACTGACGTTAAGCGAATAGTCGGATTCCGCGAGAGCGATACGTCCGCCGGTACTCCCCGCGCGCGCCGGGCCTGCCCCTGCATTCGGGCTGAGCGAATCGGCCGTGCTGCGCTATATATGTTCCGATCATGTCCCAAACGCTCGGTATTACCGCGGACGACCTCCGCTATCCCTATCTCGCGGCGCTCAACGAGGCGCAGCGCGAAGCCGTGCAGGCGCTCGACGGGCCGGTGCTCGTGCTGGCCGGCGCGGGCACCGGCAAGACCCGGGTCTTGACCACGCGCCTCGCCCACCTGCTGATCTCCGGCCGGGCGGCGCCGGGCCAGGTGCTGGCGGTCACCTTCACGAACCGGGCGGCGCGCGAGATGAAGGACCGCGTGGCGGCGCTCCTCGGCCGGCCGGTCGAGGGTTGGTGGCTCGGAACCTTCCACGCGCTGGCGGCGCGCATGCTGCGCGAGGACGCCGAACGCCTCGGCCTCAAGCCCAACTTCACGATCCTCGACACCGACGACCAGCTGCGTCTGGTCAAGCAGCTCCTGGAGGCCGAACAGGTCGATACCAAGAAATGGCCGGCGCGCGCCGTGCTGGGCGCCATCCAGCGCTGGAAGGACCGGGCGCTCACGCCGGACAAGGTTTCGGCCGGCGAGGCGGGCGACCTCGCGGGCGGCCGGGCGCTGGCGCTCTACGCCGCCTACCAGGACCGCTTGAGGACCCTCAACGCCTGCGATTTCGGCGATCTCCTGCTGCACAGCCTGGGCCTGTTCCAGGACCACCCGGACGTGCTGGCCAAGGCGCACAGCCGATTTCGCTACATCCTGGTCGACGAATACCAGGACACCAACGTGGCCCAGTACCTCTGGCTGCGCCTGCTGGCCCAGGCGCGGCACAACCTGTGCTGCGTCGGCGACGACGATCAGTCGATCTACGGCTGGCGCGGCGCCGAGGTCGACAACATCCTGCGCTTCGAGCAGGACCTGCCGGGCGCCCGGGTGATCCGGCTGGAGCGCAACTACCGCTCCACCGGGCGCATCCTCGCGGCGGCCTCGGGCCTCATCGCGCACAACGAGGGACGGCTCGGCAAGACCCTGTGGACCGAGGACGCGGAGGGCGATCCGGTGCGCCTGCGCGGACTGTGGGACGGCGAGGCCGAGGCGCGCTTCGTCGGCGAGGAGATCGTGGCCTGGCTGCGCCAGGGGCACAAGCTGTCCGAGTCACGCTGGGCCTGCCCTACCGGGTGATCGGCGGACCGCGTTTCTACGAGCGCCTGGAGATCCGCGATGCGCTGGCCTACCTGCGCGTGGTGCACCAGCCGGACGACGGTCTGGCCTTCGAGCGTATCCTGAACAAGCCGAAGCGTGGCCTGGGCGATGCGACCCTGCGCCTGCTGCACCGCCATGCCAGGGCGCAGGAGATATCCCTGCCCCAGGCGGCCGGCGAGTTGGCCGGTACCGACGAATTGCGGCCCGCGGCGCGCCGGTCGCTCGCCGACCTGATCGCCGACTTCGACCGCTGGCGCGGGCTGGCACGGGAGATGCACCACGTCGAGCTGGCCGAGACGGTGCTCGACGAATCCGGCTACACGGCCATGTGGCAGAACGACAAGACGGCCGAGGCGCCGGGCCGGCTCGAGAACCTGAAGGAGCTGGTCAACGCCATGGCGGAGTTCGATAGCCTGGCTGGTTTCCTGGAGCACGTCAGCCTGGTGATGGAGGCGATCGAGGGCCAGGGCCAGGACCAGGTCAACCTCATGACCCTGCACTCGGCGAAGGGCCTGGAGTTCGAGACGGTCTTTCTGCCGGGCTGGGAGGAGGGGCTTTTCCCCCACCAGCGGGCGCTCGACCAGAGCGGCCTGCGCGGGTTGGAGGAGGAGCGGCGCCTGGCCTATGTCGGACTGACCCGGGCCCGTAGACGGGCGATCGTCAGCTTCGCGGCGAACCGGCGCATGCACGGGTCCTGGAGCGTCTCGCTGCCCTCGCGCTTCGTCGAGGAGCTGCCGGACGAGCAGGTCGAACGGGAATCCGATCCGGGGCTCTACGGCGCGCCCGTGCCCGGATTCGGCGGCGCGGGTTTCGCCGATTTGGGCGCCGGTCGCGACAGCCCCGGCATGGCCCGGGCGCGCCAAAGGGCCGGACAGGCCAGCCGCTTCATCGACGTCGTGCCGAGCCTGGTGGAGACCCGCCCGGCCCAGGGCTTCAGTAGCGGCGAGCGGGTATTCCACCGGAAATTCGGCTACGGACGGGTGCGCCTGGCCGAGGGCGACCGCTTGACCATCGAGTTCGACAAGGCCGGCGAAAAGAAGGTGATCGCCAGCTTCGTCGTGCCCGAGGATCAGGCGGGCTGAAAACTTGAGCGCGGCCGCCGGCTGGACTCTCGCCGTGGCCGTGCCCTTGGCGGCCCTGCGAGTCTTCGAGGCCGCGCTGGACACGCTGGGCGGCGCATTGGTCATCGGCGTGGCGGACGCAAAGGAAACCGTCGCCTTGACGCTCTACCTGGTGCGGCGGCCCGACAGAGCCGAGGCGGCCGGCCTGCTGGCGGCTGCGGCGGCTGCCGCGGGCGTGGCGGCGCCTGCCTTCGAGATCGCGGCCCTGCCGGAGCTCGACTGGGTGGCCGAGAGCCAGAAGGCCCTGCCGCCGATCCGTGCCGGGCGCTTCTACGTTTACGGCTCCCACGTGACCGGGCCGCCGCCGGCCGCGAGCATCCCGATCCTGATCGACGCCAACGCCGCGTTTGGCACCGGGCGCCACGAAAGCACGCGGGGCTGCCTGATTGCGCTGGCTGGCCTGGCCAAGCGCCGCCGGTTCCGGCGGCCGCTCGATATGGGCTGCGGCTCGGGCGTGCTGGCCATTGCCATGGCCAAGCTCTGGCCGGTCGCCGTGATGGCCGCCGACAACGACGCGACGGCGCTCCGGGTGGCGCGCGAAAATGCCCGGATCAACGGCGTGGCGTTCCGGCTGCGCTGTGTGGCGAGCGACGGCTATCGCAGCGCCGCGCTGGCCCGACGGGCGCCGTTCGACCTGATCGTCGCCAACATCCTGGCCGAACCGCTCGCCGCAATGGCGAACGACTTGGCGCGCCACCTGGCGCCGGGTGGAGTGGCCGTGCTGTCAGGACTGCTGGCGGATCAAGAGCGGGCCGTATTCGCCCCGCATCGCGGCCGAGGCTTGCGGCTCGAGGCGCGCATCGTGCTGGGGGACTGGGCGACCTTGGTGCTCGGCCGCTGATCCCGAGGATCCCCTTGGTCTGAAAAAAGAGCGCGGCGGCCCCGTCCTGGGTGCCGCCGCGCGCGGAGAGACAGTGGACAATATGGAAATCAGTCTACTACACTCCTTGTGAGCAAATCAAGGCTTTTCATAAACCTCAAAGAGCATCAGGCAAGCTCGTTTCACGCGGCCTCGTGCTTGTCCGGCTGGGGTCCGGCCATGCCGGCGGGAGCCCAGTCGAGATCGGCTTTCCGGTGGCCGAGATCGATGAGACCATCGGGGTCGTTTCGCACGATCTCGCGGGCCGCGTCGCGGCTCAGTTCCGACTGGCGCAGCGTGCGCACCACGGAGTCCCAATAGTTGGACTGTTCGAAGGTCGGCTGGGTGAATTCTGTCCTGCCGGCGGCCAAGCGGTCCATCGCGGCCGGGATGTCGGGGCGCAGCAGGCCGATGTCCGCCAGCATGCGGTCGTCGAGCGCCTGGAGCTCGCGGATCGTGGCCCGGCGTTGGAGCCACTGCCGGAA
>CAMYMY010000516.1 GCA_947259625.1 uncultured Kiloniellales bacterium
GCATGAATTGCGGCACGTCGCAATGCCCCAGCGCCGCCGCAGGCGCCGGACCGCCGACCGGCTCAGGCCGAAGCGCCGGCCGGCCTCCGCATCGGTGGCCCCCCGAGCGATCGCATCGGCCAGCGCGTCGCGTGTCGGACTGCCGTTCATCCGGGCCTTCTCCTGCCTTGCCGCCTCCCGCCGGCGGCACCTCACGGCGCCGTCCGGTCCCAAATCGGAATATAGGGAATTTTTTTCCCTATTTCAACTCTATTATTTCCCGTACCGTAGAGGACTGTTCACCGGCGAGGCGGCCGCCATGTACTCCTGGGCGAGACGCTTGAACGACTTGCTTGTCCTGCGCGGCTGGTCTCAGGCGGAGCTCGCGCGCCGCGCGGGCGTCTCCAAGGAAAACGTCAAGAAGTACTGCCAGGGCGCGGTGGGTCAGCCGCGCGGCGACACGATCCCGCGCCTCGCCGATGCGCTCGACGTCCATTTCGTCTGGCTGCGCGACGGCGTCGGGCCGCAGTGGCGGCGCATTCCCGTGGTCGGCTACGTCGGTGCCGGCGAGCAGTTCCACGCCGTCGACGACCTGTCGCAGGGCGCAGGACTGGACAGCGTGGACTTCGATCTCGGCGGCGTCGATCCGATCGCCGTCGAGGTGCGCGGCGAATCCATGCTGCCGGTCTATCGCCCCGGCGATCGCCTGCTCTGCTCGCGACTCGCCGGCAGCGACGAAAGCGGCTTTCTCGGCAAGGACTGCGTGGTCAAGCTGACCAGCGGCGCGGGTTACGTGAAGCGTGTCGTGCGCAGCGGCACGCCGGGCCATTACACCCTGCTGTCCTACGCCGCCGAGCCGATCACCGATGTCGCCCTGGAATGGGCGGCGCCGATCCTCTGGATCAAGCGGGCCGTCTGACCGACCGACGATATCATTGTCGGGTCTTGAATTTGCCCGAAAGGGGAATTATATTCCCTATCATGTCTTGATGCACGGAACCGGGGAGCGCCCTGCGCATGACCCTGCGCGACCATCAGCCGGATATCCTGTTTCAGGGCGACACGCTTCGCCGGGGCCTTCACCGCGCGCGCGGCGAGGTGGCGTTCCTCAGTCGCAACATCGCCCTCGAGCTGGTCGCCATGGCCGCTGCGGGAGATCCCGCGCGCAGGGGCGCGGGCCGGACCTGGATCCTCGGCGCGCAGGCCCGCCGCCGCAAGGCCCTGGCCGACGCGGCCGCCTATCGGCGCTTGATCGCCGAGCGCGCGCAGTTGGCAACGGTCGTTTCGTCGCTGGAGCGGGGCGGACAACGCCGATGGGGTGTCTGATATCCCGGGCCCCGGGGGCTCCGGGCGCAGCCTTGTCGGAGGCCGCCGAAGTCCGGCGAGGCGCCTGACGCTTGCGTCCGGGGGTGATAGATTCTAAACGAACGATTAAACTTTCCGGCTTATTTCTCGGCCTCGGAAGTCCGTGATGCCGAATTCGACCCGGTGAATGGTCCCTGGGATGAACTACGAACGCTTCTTCGCTGATCAGATCGACCAGCTCAAGTCCGACGGCCGCTATCGGATCTTTGCCGACCTGGCGCGCCACGCTGGCGCGTTCCCGCAGGCGACCCGCCATTCCGCCGACGCCGCGGGGGGCCATGCGACCGGCGAGGTGACCGTCTGGTGCTCCAACGACTACCTGGGCATGGGCCAGCACGAGGCGGTGCTCGCGGCCATGCGCGAAGCCTTGGAGAGCTGCGGCGCGGGCGCCGGCGGAACGCGCAATATCTCCGGCACCAACCACTATCACGTCCTTCTGGAGCGGGAGCTGGCCGACCTGCACGGCAAGCAGGCGGCGCTGCTCTTCACCTCCGGCTACGTTTCGAACTGGGCTGCGCTCGGCACCCTGGCCGCGCGCCTGCCGGACTGCGTGGTGCTGTCCGACGAGCACAACCACGCCTCGATGATCGAGGGCATACGCCACAGCCGCGCGGAAAAGCGGATCTTCAAGCACAACGACCCCGAAGATCTCGAGCGCCGGCTCAAGGATATCTCGCCCAAGCGCCCCAAGCTCGTCGCTTTCGAGTCGGTCTACTCGATGGACGGTGACATCGCGCCGATCGCCGAGCTCTGCGACGTGGCCGACGCCCATGGCGCCATGACCTATCTCGACGAAGTGCATGCCGTCGGTCTCTACGGCCCGCGCGGCGGCGGCATCGCCGATCGCGAGGGCCTGATGGACCGCCTGACCGTGATCGAAGGGACGCTGGGCAAGGCCTTCGGCGTCATGGGCGGCTATATCGCCGCTTCGGCGGCCCTGGTCGATTTCGTGCGCAGCTTCGCCTCGGGCTTCATCTTCACGACCGCCCTGCCGCCGGCCGTGGCCGCCGGGGCCCTGGCCAGCATCCGCCACCTCAAGACGAGCGACGCCGAACGCACGCGTCATCAGGAACGGGCCGCCACGCTGAAGCGGCGCCTGACGGCGGCCGGCCTGCCGGTCATGCCGTCGGAGTGTCACATCGTTCCGGTCATGGTGGGCGACGCCAAGCTGTGCCGAACTGTCACCGACGAGCTGCTCGAGCGCCACGGCATCTACGTACAGCCGATCAACTATCCCACCGTGCCAACGGGCACGGAGCGGCTCCGGCTGACCCCCTCGCCGCTCCACGGCGACGAGGAG
>CAMYMY010000517.1 GCA_947259625.1 uncultured Kiloniellales bacterium
AATCCGTCATCCCGACGAAAGCCGGGATCCAGTGTCGGATTGCAAAGTGGTGCCAAATAGCCCTGGACCCCGACTTTCGTCGGGGTGACGAAGTAGGGGAACTTGTCTCCGCCAGGGAGATAATACGCCTGGATCAGTTGTCCTTGCTTTTGTCGCGGGCTGCTTCGCGCTCGGCCAGGTCATCGGCGGTGGTGCGCACGGTTGGGCGCGGGGCTGCGGCGAAGGGTTCGCCGGCCATGTTTTCGGTCTGCTGGATGATGCGGCAGTCATCGCACATGCGGATGAGGTTTTGGGCGTCTTCAGACTGGAACATCGAGTGCTTGCCGGCCAGTTGCGCGACAATGCGTTCGATCGAGCTTTTGGTGCCGAACGCCTTGCCGCAGCGGGTGCATTCGGCTGGCTCTTCCTCATTGAGGATCGCCGGCGACATCGCCTCGTTGGTCAGGTTGAGACGGGCTTCAAGCGTGATGACGCTTTCCGGGCAGGTGGTGCGGCACAGGCCGCACTGGACGCAGTCCTGCTCGATAAAGCGGACCTGGGGCAGATCGGGATTGTCGCGGATGGCGCCCATCGGGCAGGCAGAAACGCAGGCCAGGCACATGGTGCAGCCCTCGGTATTGATCGAGATCCGGCCATAGGGCGCGCCATCGGGCAGGGCGATGACGTCCTGCTGGCTCGGCGCATCGGCGTTGAGCAGAAACGCCGCGGTGCGCGCGACCTGGCGTTTGTCGCGGGAGGCAATGAAGGCGTGCGCTGCCATCGGCCCGGCCTCGGGGCGCTGCCACAAGATCGCTTCGACGGCGTCCGGGGAGCAATACCATGGGCGAGGAAACCCCGCGCCGGCGGATCGTGATCCTGGGGGCGGCCGGGCGCGACTTTCACAACTTCAACGTGGTCTACCGGGACGACCCGGCCGTCGAGGTCGTCGCCTTCACCGCCGCCCAGATCCCGGGCATCGGCGGGCGCCGCTATCCCGCGGCCCTCGCGGGAGCCCTCTATCCGCGGGGCATCCCGATCGTGGAGGAGGCGGAGCTCGACGGGCTCTGTCGGCGGGAGCGCGTCCATGACGTGATCTTCGCCTACAGCGACGTGCCCCACGCCCATGTCATGCATCTGGCCTCGCGCGCGGTCGCCGCCGGCGCCGACTTCCGGCTGCTGGGACCCGACAGCACCATGCTGCGCGCGGCGCACCCGGTGATCGCGGTCACGGCGGTGCGCACCGGCTGCGGCAAGTCGCAGACGGCCCGCTGGCTGGCCGGGCAGCTGAGCGGGCGGGGCCTCGGCGTCGCCGCGCTGCGCCATCCCATGCCCTACGGCGACCTGATGCGCGAACGCGTGCAGCGCTTCGCGAGCCGGGCCGATCTCGACGCCGCCCAATGCACGGTCGAGGAGCGCGAGGAGTACGAGCCCTACATCGCCCTCGGCCAGGTCGTCTTCGCCGGCGTCGACTATTCCGCCATTCTCGAGGCGGCCGAGGCGCTGACCGATGTCATCCTGTGGGACGGCGGCAACAACGACTTCCCCTTCGTGCGGCCGGACCTGAGCATCGTGCTCGCCGACGCGCTGCGACCGGGCCAGGCGGACACCCATTACCCGGGCGAGGCGACGCTGCGCATGGCCGACGTCGTCGTGGTCAACAAGGTCAACTCGGCGCCGGAGGCGCAGGTCGCGCGGGTGGTCGCGGAGGTCCGGGCGATCAACCCGCACGCGCCGGTCGTCCGCGCCGCCTCCCTGGTCCGCCTGGAAGCGCCCGAGGCGGTTCGCGGCAAGCGCGTGCTGGTCGTGGAGGACGGCCCCAGCATCACCCATGGCGGCATGCCCCACGGCGCGGGCTTCGTCGCGGCCAGCGCCTGCGACGGCGCGGCGATCGTCGATCCCCGGCCCTTTGCGGCGCCGGACATCCAGGCCGTATACGCCATGTACCCCCACATCGGTCCGGTGCTGCCCGCGGTCGGCTACGGCGCCGAGCAGGTGGCCGCCCTGGTTGAGACGATCAACCGGGCCGAGGTCGACCTCGTGGTCAGCGGGACGCCCGCGGACATCGCCGCCCTGCCCGGGCTGGAGAAGCCGGTCGTGCGGGCCCGCTACGAATATGCCGACGCGGGCCAGCCGACCCTGGGCGGCATCGTCGACCGGTGGCTCGAAGACAGCGACATCGCGCGAGCGAACCCATGAGCAATTCCAAGACGGAGGCTTGCATGCATAGTATGAACGCGGTCCCGGCCGCGGCCCGCGGGCGTTAGGCCCATGCGGGTCGTGGCCGCATTGGGCGGCAACGCCCTGCTGCGCCGCGGGCAGGCCCCGACCGCGGAGAACCAGCGCGCCAACGTGCGCCTGGCGGCCCAGGCGCTCGCCCCGATCGCCGAGGCGCACAATCTCGTCGTCACCCACGGCAACGGCCCCCAGGTGGGCCTGCTGGCGCTTCAGGGCGCGGCCTACAGGAAGGGCGAGACCTATCCGCTCGACGTGCTGGACGCCGAGACCGAGGGCATGATCGGCTACATGATCGAGCAGGAGCTGGCCAACGCGACGCCGAAATGGCAGAGCGTCGTCACGCTGCTGACCCAGGTCGTGGTGGACGCCGCCGATCCCGCCTTTCAGGCGCACAGCAAGCCGATCGGTCCGGTCTATTCGAAACAGGAG